>CAYNKH010000001.1:0-105065 GCA_964397745.1 uncultured Bacteroidales bacterium
TTTAGAGGGGGGTCAATATTACCAGAATGGGGGGTCAGTATTACCAGAATATCCATCGAAGTGAGGTTCTCGAAGTGACAGCTTAACATTTATAAAAAAGTTCTCACTATTGTATTGATTATTTTTATATCGAACTTAGGTTTAGAAATGATGATAGTCTTTTTGCCTCGTTTTAGTATCTTTTTAAAATCCAAGCACAAATTATTAAATACTCCTATGATTTAATTGTCTCATTTTCATGCAATTAAATGAACTTGAAATAATTAGGGGTCAGTTGTTCTGAGTTTAGTCTTTTTTTAATCATTCGTTTTCAAGGGAGTTTGATATTTACCAGTGCTTTTGAAACTGCATCAGGTTATCTCTTTTTACCTTTATGTGTGTTGTTGCTTTCAAGTAATTCTGTCAGAGTATTAGTCCTTAGTCCTCCTCGGCAGGTTTTATTAAGTTAAGGTCTGCTGGCAATCTAAACTTTAAATATTTAATGTCTTTGTTCTCGTTATTCCACAATTTTTCGTAGTGTGTTTTTAATTGAAGAACACCAACGTAATATTTAGATTTATAAAGATTATCTGTATCAATTAAAATTTCGAGATTATTAGCCAATAATACTTGTTTGGTGTAATTATAAAGCGTGGTATCGTCAGTTTTTAAATTAATGCAAGCATTGTCTTTAAGAAAGTTTTGGTAATAAGTCAGGAATCGCGGTGATGTTAGACGTTTTTTGATTCTGTTTTTTGGCCCTAATTGAGGATCGGGAAAGGTAATCCATATTTCATCAATTTCATTTTTTGTGAAACATAAAGGGGTAAATTCGACTCTTGTTCTAACAAAAGCAATGTTTTTAAGCTTACAATTCATTGCATCTTTTGCCCCACGCCACATTCGAGCACCTTTAATATCTATGCCTATGAAGTTTTTGTCAGGATTAGTTTTGGCCATATTAACCGAGTACTCTCCTTTACCGCAACCTAATTCTAAAAAAATCGGATTGTTATTTTTAAAAAAATCTGAATTCCACTTAGATTTTAATTTAAAATCTACGGTATTATCATAATATAATTCAGGTTCAAAAAAATGAGGGAAGGTTTTTGTTTCTGCAAATTTGAATAATTTATTTTTTTTTGACATGTTAAATTAATTTGTGTCAATTGTTTCTACTCTTAATCCAACGTCCATAATGCCTGGCAGGTTTTCCACTCTCATTGCTTGTTCAAATTCTACTCTGTAAATCCCTTTATGTGAGAATCTGATGTTATTTTTCCATGGGATTTGAATATCCCAAATATCACCCATTCCATCACCAATCCAACGGTTTTCTTTATTTACAAGAATGCATTCAACTGTATCTATATTTATTGTTCCGTTTGGAGCCGATGATTTAACAAACAACCACAAGTTATTATATGGGTATATACTGGCATGACGGAGGTTTATTAAAACGTTATATATATCGCTCGTGTCATTAATCTCGAATTCAAATTTTACAATATTTTCTTGAGCCCATATACTATTATCAATTTTTATATAATCTTCATATATTTTATTTCTGTCGCAAGCCATTAAGGTAAGCACTAGAGATAATGCGAAAATGATATTAATCTTTTTTGTCATTTCGTTGGGGTTTAAAAATACGTTTCTTTTTTTTCTTTTTTTTCGCATTGCGATTCGCCTTATTAGGAGTATCAAATCTTGTGAGGCTTTCGGAATTAAGCTCATCTTTATATATTGAATTACGTCCTCCGGGCTTTTCTATTTCAAAAATTCCATCGGGGATAATCCCTTTTTGATTTAACTCCATAATTTCCTTTACTTTATTTACATGTAAAGCTCTAATTATGGGTGTCTCATTAATCCTTATTTCATAATACATTAGTTGTTTAAAAATGTCATTTTTAATGTGAAATGCCTCTCCTTGTTTTGTTTTTAAACTAGATGTTTTTTCTGGAAAGAGTTTACGTGCAGTCAAATAAATAGGTAATTCGTAATTTAAACAGCATTTGAGTTTACTACATTGTCCGGCGAGTTTTTGCGGGTTTAACGATAGCTCTTGTAGTCTGGCAGAGTTTGTTGAAACTGAATTAAAGTCATACAACCATGTTGTGCAGCAAAGCTCACGCCCGCAGGGTCCAATTCCCCCAATTCTACTGGCTTCTTGTCTGGCTCCAATTTGTTTCATCTCAATGCGAATGCGGAATTCTTCAGCCATTTTCTTTATTAGCTCTCTAAAATCTACGCGCTCTTCGGCTATATAATAAAAAATCGCTTTCGTTTTATCGCCCTGAAATTCAACATCACCAATTTTCATAGATAACTTTAAATTGTCGGCAATCTCCCGTGTGCGAATCATCGTAGGTATTTCGAGACTAATCGCATCACGCCATTTTTGAATATCAGAGGCTTTTGCTTTTCGATAGATTTTTTTTGGAGTATTGTCTTTCGAGGGTTTTTGTTTTTTCATCTGAAGCATTGCAATATGACCTGTAGCTGAAATTATTCCGATGTCATGTCCAGGAGAAGATTCTACTGCGACAATATCTCCATTTTGTAAAACAAGCTTAGACGAATTTTCGTAAATCCCTTTTCGTGTGTTTTTAAACCTTACTTCAAAGTATTTATCTTGAGTTAATGGATCATTAATATCTTTAAGCCAATCATAAACATTAAGTTTATTGCAACAATCAGTAATATTTATGTTAGAGCTGTTCACATCAACATTTGATGGTGCACATCCTCTTTCGTATTCTCGGTCTGTCATAATTTTAGTTTTTCCTAATAACTTTCATAATATTAAATGCTGAGTCGGTAAAGACTATTTTAGCATTTACATTGCGTTCAATGTGATAATATGCCTCTTCAAATATTTCGACTAAGTCAGTTACGTTTGATTTATTTACAAATTTCGCAAATTTTTTCGAAAAATCCAATTCGGATTTAGTCATATATAACACACTTTCTAAATTTGTATTATATGCAAAGTTCTCTCTAAGTAGTACCAAACAATAATAAAGAAAACTCTTTTGCTTTTCTCTAGAGTTTTTTGCCAGATTGTCAGCCAAACTTATTGCCTCTTGTATGTTACGACTATAGCAAGTTCTCATTAAGTTGGTAAACTTAGAAAAATTATATTCTGTTTCATCGTTTGTAATTATTTGTTTTCGGGCTTCAAAAAGACTGCCATTGCTTATTTTTACAATATCTGCTGCCATATTTTCAGTAATATTGTATTGGCTAATGATAGCTCTTTTTAATTGCTCATCTTCTATTCCTAATATTTTAACGGGCTGTGTTCTCGATCTGATAGTTGGCAAAATATCTTCTCTATTATCACTAACAGATATAATTATGGTGTTTTGTGGTGGCTCTTCAAGAATCTTAAGTAGCTTGTTAGCACACGAGCTATTCATCCTCTCTGGTAGCCAAATAATCATAAATTTATAATCTGATTCAAATGTTTTTAAATTTAATTTTTTAGCGATTTCAGAAGACTCATCCGAAAAAATGCTACCCTGTTTATTATCACTGGCAATTGTGAATAACCAGTCGTTGTAAGTAAAATATGGGTCTTCAAGTACTTTTGTACGCCATTCCTGAATGTAATTATCACTAATCGATTTTTTCTTTGGAATCGAAATAACAGGAAAAACAAAATGTAAATCGGGATGGATTAATTTTTCAAACTTTTTGCAACTTGGACATTCTCCACAACTATCGGTATCAGTTTTATTTGTACACGACATATATTGAGCAAATGCAATTGCAATTGCAAGCTTTCCAACTCCTGGAAAACCATAAAAAAGATAACTATGGCTTACTCTATTATCGTGGTATGCCTGTATAAGCTTCTCTTTTATTTCATATTGTCCTATTACCTTCTCAAACTTCATATTATTTATAATATTATTGCAAAAATAGTAAAAGAATTAAAAATATGAGCTATTTTAAAGATGTTATATCAATAGTTTATTATAGGTCACCTTCTTTTACTTAGTGTCTGTAAGAAAATTAAACCTTTATTAAATTTTTTGAATCATTAAATAATAATTACTTTTGCATAAATTTATTAAGTATGAGTACAAATTTTTTTGCTCACGAGACTGCTATTATAGACGAGAACTGTGAAATTGGTGACGGAACAAAGATTTGGCATTTTTCACATATTATGTCTAATTGCAAGCTGGGACGTAATTGTAATATTGGTCAAAATGTTGTGGTTTCGCCAGATGTTGTATTAGGAAATAATGTAAAAGTTCAAAATAATGTCTCAATTTATACCGGAGTTATTTGCGAAGATGATGTTTTTTTGGGTCCGTCAATGGTATTTACAAATGTAACCAACCCACGAAGTGCAGTAAATCGACGTGGCGAATATACAAAAACTATTGTTAAACATGGGGCTACTATTGGTGCAAATGCAACAATTGTATGTGGTTATAATATTGGGCGTTTTGCATTTATCGGAGCAGGAGCAGTTGTTACAAAAGAAGTACCCGACTACGCTCTTGTGGTTGGTAACCCTGCAATACAAAAAGGATGGATGAGCGAATACGGGCATCGTCTAAATTTTGATAACAAGGGAATTGCAGTATGTCCCGAAAGTAAAGATAAGTATCAATTAAAAAATAATATAATAACAAAACAATAGTTTATGTCAAATATAAATTTTGCACTCGTAGGTGTGGGCGGATATATTGCCATCAGACACGTAAAAGCAATCCAAGAAACAGGAAATAACTTAATCGCAACACTAGACCCATTCGACAGTGTAGGTTTTTTGGATGCTCATTTTCCAGAAGCAGACTTTTTTCATGAATTTGAAAGATTTGAAAGACATGTTGATAAATTGAGCCGTACAGATAAAAAAATTGACTATGTAAGTATATGCTCTCCAAACTATTTACACGACTCGCATATAAGATTTGCACTTAGACATAAGGCAAACGCAATATGCGAAAAACCATTAGTGTTAAACCCTTGGAATATTGATGCTCTCGAAGAAATTGAAAAAGAAACTGGGAATAAAATTTATAATATCTTACAATTGCGTCTGCATAAATCAATTATCGAATTAAAAAACAAAATTGATAACGGACCAAAAGACAAAATTTATGATGTTGATTTAGCTTATATAACTTCTCGTGGTAAATGGTATCATTATTCATGGAAAGGTGATATGCAAAAATCGGGAGGGATTGCCACCAACATCGGAGTGCACTTTTTTGATATGTTAAGTTGGATTTTTGGAGATGTAAAATCAAGTACTGTTCAATTAAGCCAAAAAGATAAAGCAGCTGGATTTATTGAACTAGAACGAGCAAGAGTACGTTGGGTTTTATCTATAGATGAAAATATGCTTCCTGATGACATCAAGGCTAAAGGACAAAGAACATACCGCTCAATTAAACTCGAAAATCATGAAATAGAGTTTAGCGATGGATTTACTGATTTGCATACCGAAAGCTACAAGCATATTTTAGTTGGAAACGGTTTTGGATTGCAAGATGCTCGCAAATCAATAAATATGGTTTATGATATCCGAAATGCCGTTGCTACCGGGATTAAAGGAGATTATCACCCATTATTAAAAAAAACATTTTAAAAATAAAAATAAAATTTTAGTTTTACATTTTTAATTTGTGAAACATTTAACAACAAACATTTATGTATAATTCAATTATTAATAAAGAAAAGAAAATCTCTGTAATAGGTCTTGGTTATGTTGGATTACCAATTGCTTTAGAGTTTGCTAAGCATGTTAAGGTTGTCGGTTTTGATATAAAACCCGAGAGAGTAGAGTTAATGAAAAAAGGGATAGACCCAAGTAACGAATTAGTTCCTGCTGATTTTGAAAATTGTGACATCCTTTTTACGTCAAACCCCGAAGACCTCAAGAATTGTCATTTTCATATAGTTGCGGTTCCAACACCTATTGACGAACATAATTTACCCGATCTTACCCCAGTTCTGAAAGCATCAGAAACATTGGGTAAGATACTAAAAAAAGGAGATTATGTCGTTTACGAATCGACAGTATATCCTGGATGCACCGAAGAAGATTGTGTCCCTGTTCTTGAGCAATTGTCAGGATTAAAATTCATTGAAGACTTTAAAGTTGGCTTTTCTCCCGAACGAATCAATCCTGGAGATAAAGTGCATACTTTAACAAGTATTGTTAAGGTGTCATCGGGTTGTGATGCTGAATCTGCTGAGGAAATTGCAAAAACTTACGAAATAATCATAAAAGCTGGCGTGCATCGTGCAAGTTCTATTAAAGTTGCCGAAGCAGCTAAAATAATCGAAAACACACAACGTGATGTTAATATTGCTTTGATGAACGAGTTGTCAATGATTTTCGACCACATGAATATAAACACATTTGAAGTTCTTAAAGCAGCAGGAACCAAATGGAATTTCCTTAATTTTATCCCAGGTCTTGTTGGAGGACATTGTATAGGTGTTGATCCATACTATTTACTTCATAAAGCAAAAGAACTAGGGTATCATCCTCGTATGATAAATTCAGGTCGTGCAATTAACGATGGGATGGGAGCGTATGTAGCAAGCAAAGTGGTAAAACTAATTATTTCTAAAAAGAAAGAAATCACTAAAGCACGTGTGCTTGTTATGGGTATGACTTTTAAAGAAGATGTTACTGATATTCGTAATTCAAGAATTATAGATATTCTCGATGAACTAAAGAAATACAATGTAAATTACGATGTGGTTGATGCTTACGCTGATGCTAAAGAAGTAAAAGAGGAATACGATGTTGATTTATCTGCAAAACCTACAGGAAAATATGATGCAATAATCGTTGCTGTTAATCATAAACCATATATGGAACTTAGTGAAACTTATTTCAAAGAGCTGTCAAACGAAAATGGAATCGTAGTCGATATTAAGGGCATTTTTCAAAATAGCATTACGGATTTAACTTATTGGAGTTTGTAAAACATTTACTTAGTTTTATTGTTATTGAAATAGATTTAAATCTTTTAAAATGGAAATTACAAAACAAAACATTAGTGAGATATTAAAATCGGTTGTACACCCAGAAATTGGAAAGGATATTGTTGATGCTGGTATTCTTGAAGGTTTTGTTATAGATAATACATCTATTGATATTACACTAATATTCGATAAAATAACCGATCCATTTATAAACTCAATAAAACGTGCTATAAAAACCGAGATAGAAAAACATTTCGGATCAGACGCAATAGTGAGCATAACAACTAAAGCAAAACCTAAACAAAAAGTTGCACAAAAAAATGCAAACGGTATTGAGGGTATTAAAAATATTATTGCTATTGCTAGTGGGAAAGGTGGCGTTGGAAAATCGACAGTAACTGTTAACCTTGCTGTGTCTCTTGCATTAAAGGGGTATCGTGTTGGCGTTGTTGATGCGGATATTTTTGGCCCAAGTATTCCGAAAATGTTTGGTGTCGAGGATATAAAGCCAAGCGGAATTAATGAAGACGGTAAAGAGCTAATTTTACCAGTAGAAAAATATGGAATAAAAATGCTGTCGGTTGGATTTTTTGTAAATGCTGCTGATGCTACAATTTGGCGTGGACCAATGGCAGGCGGTGTTCTAAAGCAACTTATTGATCAAGCAAAATGGGGCGAATTAGATTTTTTGCTTTTTGATATGCCTCCTGGTACAAGCGATATCCATTTAACCTTAGTGCAATCTGTCCCTGTTACAGGAGCAGTTATAGTTAGTACCCCGCAAGAAGTGGCAATTGCCGATGCACGAAAAGGAGTAGCAATGTTTAAATCTAAAGATATTGACGTGCCTCTATTGGGGTTAGTCGAAAATATGGCATGGTTTACGCCTGCCGAATTACCCGACAATAAATATTATATTTTTGGAAAAGGTGGTACCGACAAACTTGCAAAAGAAGTAAATACTCAAATGCTTGCTCAAATACCACTAGTTCAATCGGTTTGCGAAAGTGGCGATAGCGGAAAACCAGCAGCATTAGAAGTAGAATCTGTTATTGGTAAAGCTTTTTACGATTTTGCAAATAAGTTTTTAGATGCAATCGAAAAAAGAAATAATGAGTTACCTCCTACAAAACAAGTTATAATAAAATAAAACATAATATAATGGAAGAAATTATCAAAAGAATAGAGAAGTCAATTGAAGAAGTTAGACCTTATCTTCAAAATGATGGTGGCGACATTAAACTAGTTGAAGTTACACCCGACTTTATTGTTAGAGTTAAGCTTTTAGGAGCTTGCGGATCATGCCCATTTAGTGTTCAAACTCTAAAACTTGGTGTCGAAGATAAACTAAAAAAAGATGTGCCTGAAGTAAAAGAAGTAGTGTCTGTCTAAAAAAACAGAAATTCTTTTGCTCTATAGAATGGATAGAATAATCTTTTTTTACAAAGGATAGCTGAATTTGAACACTTTGGCTCGGCCTTGTAGACAAGCCTAGTTCGTCAAGCTATTTGCATCGTACTATATAGCAGTTCAACAAACTATCATACTCTGCACAAGTCAAAGTTCTTGTTATCAAACCTTATCGCTCAAACATAACAGTGTTGATAGAAACACTTGGACATTAGGTAATTAATAATTTTACCAGAGCACTTATGCTGCAATCTTAACTTTGAGAGTTAATTCAACAGTATTAAAAATATATCAAAAATTTTGGCAGTTGCATAAACTTTTGTATTTTTGCACAACTTTTGGGTGTAAAGATGCCGGGGGACCAACAAAAAGTCCCCTATTTTATTAAATATATATGATAAAAGCAGAAAAAATATCAGAAATTTGCAAAGCTTTTTTGAACGAAAGCGAGTTTATTGTTGACATTAAAATTAACAATGCAAATGATGTTTTTCTATATGTAGATGATCTTAACGGTATAACAATAGAGGCTTGTAAGCGAATTAGCCGACACATTGAATCTCAGCTTGACAGAGACGCCGAAGATTTCTCTTTAGAAGTTGGTTCGCCAGGCTTGTCAAAGCCATTTAGGGTTGATCAACAATACCTTAAAGCGATAGGTACAAATGTCGAAGTTGTTACAAAGGATGGTCAAAAAATATGTGGGAAGTTGAGTGCTTTTAATGACGAGGATATTGTTGTAATAAAAACATTTATAAAAAAAATTGCTAATAAAAAACAAGAAGTTCACGAAGAATATATAATTGAAAAAATAAATATCAAATCAGTAAAAAGTGAAATATCATTTAGTAAATAAACAAATAATGTATGAAATATGGAGTTGCAAAATAATCTAATAGACACCTTTGCAGAATTTAAAGAGTTAAAAAGCATTGATCGTCCAACAATGATTGGTGTTTTAAAAGACGTTTTTACTTCTACTCTAACAAAACTTTTTGGAGAAGACAGTAAATTTGATGTTATTATCAACGATGCAAAAGGCGATGTCGAAATTTGGCGATATCGTGTGGTTATTGATGATGCGGAATTTACTGACGAATTTACTCAAATACCTCTAACAGAAGCTAGAAAAATTGACGAGGATTTTGAACTAGGCGAAGAATATTCTGATCCAATAAAACTCGAAGATTTTGGAAGAAGAGCAATTCTTGCATTAAAACAAAATTTACAAACTAAAATCTTAGAGCGCGAAAAAGATAATATTTACACAAAATACAAAGACAAAGTTGGGGAACTTGTTATTGGCGAAATTTATCAAATTTGGAAACGTGAAATTCTTATACTCGATGATGATGGAACTGAACTTATACTCCCAAAATCGGAACAAATATTAAATGATAGATATCGAAAAGGAGACTCAATTAGAGCTATCGTTTTAAGTGTTGAACTTAGAAGCGGAAATCCTTTAATAAAACTATCACGAACGTCTCCAGTATTTCTAGAAAGATTATTTGAACTCGAAATACCTGAAATACTTGATGGACTAATTACGATTAAGAAAATTGTAAGAATTCCAGGAGAAAGAGCTAAAGTAGCTGTCGAATCTTATGATGAACGGGTTGATCCTGTTGGAGCATGCGTAGGAATGAAAGGTAGTAGAATACATGGTATCGTGCGTGAATTACATAACGAGAATATAGATATTATAAACTATACAAGTAATACTCAACTATATATACAGAGAGCTTTATCGCCAGCTAAAATATCATCAATAAAATTAAACATTGAAGCTAAAAAAGCTGATGTCTTTTTAAACCCAGATCAAGTCTCTCTTGCTATTGGAAAAGGTGGACTAAACATTAAGTTAGCTAGCCAATTGGTGGGCTTTACAATTGATGTTTATAGAGAAATGGATGAGGATGAGGATGATGTGGATCTTGACGAATTCTCGGACGAAATAGAAGCATGGATTATAAACACTTTTAAAGCAATTGGATGTGATACTGCTCGTGCAGTCATTAGTCTAAGTGTGGAAGAACTGGAAAAAAGAACAGATTTAGAAGTTGAAACAATTGAAAATGTTTTAAAAATTCTTAAATCTGAATTTGAATAAAAAAATAAATTTTATAAACTTATTTATTAAAATATGACTTCAGAGGCTAAACCAAAAAGACTTAGCATAGTAGCAAGAGAATTGAACGTTGGAACCAGTACCATTGTTCAATTCCTTGAAAACAAAGGATTTGACATTGGGAACAATCCCAATGCCAAAATTCCTATTGAGTGTTTGGACTTACTCAATGAGGAATATAAAGATTCTAAAACCCTAAAAGAAAAAGCCATAATAAACACCGAAAAGGCTAAGGAAACTAAAATTTCAAATATTTCTGAAGAAAAAGCTAAAGTTCAAGAGCAGACTGAGCAAACTCTGCCAGAGAAAGAAACAGCAGACCAAAAAAGCACCACTAAAATTGGTGATGACAAAATCGAACCTGCTACTAAAACTAGTCCTAAAAAAATCGAAACTAAAGAAGTAAAAAAAGCCAAAGAAGTAAAAAAACCAAAGGAAGTTAAAGAACCTACTGAAGTTGACGAAGTTGCAGACAAAAAACAAGCTACTGGAACCATTGAAGAAACAGCCGATAATAAGGATGGATTAAAAGTCCTGGGTACAATTAATTTAGACCAACTAAATCAAAAAACACGTCCAAAACGCAAAACGAAAGAAGAAAAACATGAGGAAAAACTAAAAAAGGCTGAAGGACAAAAGAAAAGCGAAAAAATAAAAAAGGAAAAAAGCAAAACAACTCAAGATGCTCCTATAGAAAAAGAAGAGGTAGTAGAGAAACCTACTGAAGATAAAAAAGAAGAGATAACAGTAGTAGTTGATGATGAGGTTAAAACTCCAAATGATCAGGAAGAAGTGAACTTCATCGAAACAAAAGTAGAAAAACTTGCAGGACCAAACATTGTCGGCAAAATAGATATTGGTAGTTACCTAAAGCGTCAAGAAGAAACCGAAAAGAAAAAGAAAAAAGAAAAAGAGGATCGTCAAAAACAACGAGAAAAAGAAAAAGAAGAAAGAAAATCGAAAAGAAAAAGAATTAAAAAAGTCAAAGTCAATATATCCACTGCCAATACTCAGGCTGAGAGTAAAAGAAAAAAACCAACTAAAAAGGTTGTTAAACCAAAAAAAGCTGAAATAAGTGAGGAAGATGTGCAAAAACAAATAAAAGAGACTTTGGCTCGTTTGACATCTCCTAGACAAAAATCAAAAGCTTCAAAACACCGCCGAGATAAACGAGAACTTGTTTCGCAAAAGCAACAAGAGGAGTTCCAAAAAACAGAAGCTGAGAAAAATATTCTTAAAGTTACCGAATTTGTATCGGTTAATGAGTTATCTACGATGATGAATGTGCCTGCAACAAATCTTATTGCTACTTGTATGAGTTTAGGGCTTTTTGTGTCGATAAATCAAAGACTTGATGCTGAAACAATGGCTTTGGTAGCAGATGAGTATGGATTTGAAGTAGAATTTGTAAGTGCTGATATTTTAAGTGAAATAGAAGATGTTGTTGATGCTCCTGAAGACCTTAAGACCCGCCCACCGATTGTTACTGTTATGGGACACGTGGATCACGGTAAAACGAGACTTCTAGACCAAATTAGAAATGCAAATGTAATAGACGGCGAAGCTGGCGGTATAACGCAACACATAGGTGCATATAGCGTTAAGCGTGAAGATAATAAAGTGATTACTTTCCTTGATACACCTGGGCACGAAGCATTTACAGCAATGCGTGCACGTGGAGCTCAAATTACAGACGTCGCTATTATTGTTATAGCAGCTGACGACAGCGTAATGCCTCAAACAATTGAAGCTATAAATCATGCCTCTGCTGCTGGAGTACCTATAGTATTTGCAATTAACAAAATTGATAAACCTACATCAAATCCAGATAAAATTAGAGAAGCTCTTTCTCAAATGAATTATCTTGTCGAAGAATGGGGAGGAAAATACCAATCACAAGAAATTTCTGCAAAACAAGGTATTAATATCGAAGAATTACTCGAAAAAGTTCTGCTTGAGTCCGAAATGCTTGACCTTAAAGCCAATCCAGATCGAAATGCTGTTGGAGCAGTTATAGAGTCTTCTTTGGATAAAGGACGAGGATACGTTGCAACACTATTAGTACAAAGTGGAACTCTTAAAGTAGGTGATATTTTACTTGCTGGTTGTCAAACTGGGCGTGTTAAAGCTATGTATAACGAACGTGGTAAAAAAATTGATGCAGCAGGACCTTCAACACCAGTCTTAGTGCTTGGTCTTAACGGTGCTCCACAAGCTGGAGATAAATTTAATGTGTTAGATACTGACCACGAAGCTAGAGATCTTGCAAACAAACGCCTACAACTACAACGCGAGCAAGGTCTAAGAACACAAAAGCATATTACTCTTGACGAAATTGGACGCCGTTTAGCTCTTGGCGATTTTAACGAAATTAACATTATTGTTAAAGGTGATGTAGATGGATCGGTCGAAGCATTAGCTGATTCGTTAATAAAACTCTCAAAAGATAATTTCGATGTAAATATAATTCATAAAGCAGTTGGTCAAATCTCAGAATCTGATATTATGCTTGCTGCCGCCTCAAATGCAATTATTGTCGGATTCCAAGTGCGTCCTTCTAGTCATGCACGAAAAATTGCAGAAAAAGAAGAGATTGAAATCAGACTATACTCAATTATATATGATGCAATAAACGAAATCAAAGATGCAATGGAAGGTATGCTCCAACCAACTCTAAAAGAGAGCATTACTGGGTCTGCCGAAATTCGCGAAACATTTAGAATTACTAAGGTCGGTACAATTGCAGGCTGTATGGTAACTGACGGAAAAATATTTAAAAAATCTAAAGTACGTGTTATTAGAGACGGTATCGTAATTTATACTGGAGAACTAGGAAGTCTTAAACGCTTTAAAGACGATGTTAAAGAAGTTGCCTCAGGGTACGAATGTGGTCTTAATATCGACAAATTTAACGATATTAAAGTTGGTGATATTGTAGAAGCGTACGAGGAGATTGAAGTTAAACAAAAATTATAATCTTCAGAAACAATTATGCTTAAAATAGGTAATACAGAGTTTGGCAACAAACCCGTATTTCTTGCACCAATGGAAGATGTAACAGACCCTTCTTTTAGGTATATGTGCAAAAAATTTGGTGCTGATTTGATGTTTACTGAATTTATATCCTCAGATGGACTGATTAGAGATGCTCGCAAAAGCTTGCAAAAACTCGAACTGTTTGATTACGAAAGACCAGTAGGCATACAAATTTATGGGCATATTCCAGAGGCGATGGAAAAGGCTGCCGAAATGGTAAATGCCGCAAATCCAGATTTATTAGATCTCAACTATGGATGTCCTGTTAGAAAAATTGTAGCAAGAGGAGCAGGAAGCGGTATGATGCAAAACCTACCGCTAATGGAAGAAATCACAAAACGTGTTGTTAACGCATCAAACATCCCTGTTACTGCTAAAACTCGGCTAGGTTGGGATTCCTCATCTCTAAATGTACTTGACGTCGCTAAACTTCTTCAAGATAATGGTATTCATGCACTTACAATTCATGGTAGAACCAGAGCTCAAATGTACAAAGGAGAAGCAGACTGGACTCTCATAAGAGAAGTAAAAAACAATGCAGACATCAAAATACCAATTATCGGAAATGGAGACATAACATCAGGTAAAATTGCATACGAAAAATTTGAACAATATGGCGTTGATGCTATTATGATTGGACGTGCAGCAATTGGAAAACCATGGGTGTTTAAAGAAATAAAACATTATTTGCAAACCAGAGAAGTGCTACCCGCTCCTGAGGTAATTCAAAGAGTCGAATTCGCTCGAGAACACTTACACAAATCTATTGAGTTTAAAGAAGGAATGAGAGGGATATACGAAATGAGACGACATTTTGCTCTTTACTTTAAAGCAATTCCAAATTTTAAAGAAACAAGATTAAAACTACTAACAGCACAAACTGTTGAGGAAATTGAACAAGTTCTAGATTATATTGAATCAGAATTTGGGGGAGTTGAACTTATAACTCAAAATTTATAAAAAGCACTCATCGTGTTTTAAGCTTTTATTAACAGAAATATATCGAGATAACAATCTAATTTTATAACTTTACACAAACATTAAACTATAGTAATATGAATAAGACAATTGGAAGTATTTTAGTAATTTTAATTTTATCAGTTATGATAAGTTCATGTAATCAATCAAAACAAAAAAAATGTCTTGCAGACAATCCGCTTCTTCAAGAATGGGAAACACCTTATGGCGTACCTCCATTCGATAAAATTCAAGACCAACACTATGAGCCTGCATTTGAGGTAGCAATGAATGAGCAAAACGAAAACATTCAGCAAATTATAGATAATAAAGAAGAACCTACATTTGAAAATACAATTGTTGCTTTAGAATTTAGCGGACTAACTCTTTCAAAAGTAGGAAGCGTTTTTTATAATATGCTTTCATGTAATACATCAGATAGTTTACAAGCGATTGCTCAGCGTATTGCTCCAAAAATGTCAGCACATGGCGATGAGATTTCAATGAATCCAGACCTTTTCAAAAAGATTGAAACAGTTTATCTCAACAAAGATAAATTTGAGCTTAATTCTGAACAAAAAATGCTGCTTAATCTAACATATAAAGACTTTGTTAATGGTGGTGCAAAATTAAATGATGAAGATAAAAAGAAATTAAAAGAAATTAACGAGAAATTATCACTTTTATCACTACAGTTTGGAGATAATCTATTAGCAGAAACAAACAACTTTCAGCTTGTAGTTGAAAATGAAAAAGACCTTGCAGGATTACCCGAAGCACTTATCGAGGCCGCAGCGATGGTTGCAAAAGAAAACGATATGGAAGGAAAATGGATTTTTACTCTCCACAATCCAAGTGTTTTACCTTTCTTACAATACTCTGAAAATCGTGAATTACGTAAACAAATTCAAACTGCGTACGTAAATCGTTGTAATAATAATAACGAATACGATAATAAAGACATCGCATTAGAGATGGTAGCATTAAGAATTGAAAAAGCTCAACTTTTAGGGTATAACAATCATGCTGAAAGAATTTTGGAAGATAACATGGCAAAAACACCTGAAGCAGTATATGAGCTATTAGACCAATTGTGGAAACCAGCTTTAGAAGTCGCTAAGCAAGAAGCAGGTATGTATAGAGAAATGATGAAGCGCGATGGAATAAATGATGATTTACAAGCTTATGATTGGAGATACTACACCGAAAGAGTTCGCAAAGACAAATTTGACATGGACGAAGAAATGTTAAAACCATATTTTGAACTTACAAAAGTAAAAGAAGGTGTGTTTAATATTTCGGGAAAACTATTTGGATTGCATTTTACAAAATCAGATGAAATTCCAGTTTATCATCCCGATGTTGAGACTTACGAAGTAACTGACGAAAACGGTAAACATGTCGCTGTTTTGCTTATGGACTATTTCCCACGCTCAACTAAAAGTGGTGGTGCTTGGATGAGTGATTTTAGAGGCCAATATGTTTATGACGGAGAAAATATTACTCCCATTATTACTATTAACTGTAATTTTTCTAAAGCAACTGGTTCGCAACCATCCTTATTAACATTCGACGAAGCACAAACGCTTTTCCATGAATTTGGACACGGACTACACGGAATGTTATCAGACTGTCTATATCCTTCGACAAGCGGAACTAGTGTGCCTCGAGATTTTGTAGAATTACCTTCTCAATTAATGGAAAATTGGGCATCTGAACCAGAAGTACTAAAAACTTATGCTCTTCATTATCAAACAAATGAACCAATTCCAAATGAGTTACTTGCAAAAATGAAAGCTGTTGGTACTTTTAATCAAGGTTTTGGGACTACTGAGTATCTTGCTGCATCATATTTAGACTTGTTTTGGCATACTATGACTGAAATGACAGAAACAGATCTTCTTAAAGCCGAAAAAATGGCCTTGGATAAAATTGGATTAATTCCAGAAATTGTTGCAAGATATCGTAGTACATATTTCTCGCATATATTTGCTGGAGGATACTCAAGCGGTTACTATAGCTATATCTGGAGCGAAGTTTTAGATTCAGATGTATATGAAGCATTTAAAGAAAATGGACTGTTCGATAAAGAAACCGCAGCCTCGCTAAAAGAAAACATTTATTCAAACGGACATAAAGATGACCCAATGACTATGTTTGTAAACTTTAGAGGTCGTGAACCGCAAATTGATGCTTTACTCGAAAAACGAGGATTGGAATAAGATAAATTTAACAACATAAACAAATAAGATTGAGTAGTGGTTCTTTTACTGCTACTCAATTTTTATTGGTAACACATAATTTACCGCCACAGGTTTTCCTCTTTGTTTTGCAGGAATCCAATCTGGCATATTTTTTACTACCCGAACGGCTTCAGCGTCTAATTCTGGATAAAGTCCTCGTATAACATGAACATTAGTTACTTTCCCCATTTCGCTTATAGTAAATTTGACAAATATTCTACCGCTAATTTTTAGCTCTTTTACTCCTTCGGGATATTCAAAGTTGTTTGCAACATAAACCATTAATGCAGAGTCTCCATTGTGGAATTCTGGTTTTTGTTCAACTACTGCAAATGCAATAGGCTCATCATTGTTGTCCAATTCTGCTTCTATATCATTATCTGTAATAATTAGTGCCTCTATTATCATTTCAGAATCCTCTACTTTAACAAAATCATCACTTTCTATCTCACTATTTTTGTTAACAGTAACAGGTTTATTACTTTTTTGTAATGACCGATTACCCTTATTAAAGTCTTGCTCTTGTCTGATATTTGTACTCACCAATTCACCATTGCCAGTTGCAGTAATATTTATTAAACCACTATCCTTAGCAGCATCTACTTTTACGCTTGTGTCATCGTCAAGAAAAACTGTTTCTGATTTCACTAACGAAGTTCCTGTTGGCTTGATATTCTCATTATTTGTAGCAAAATATGCAGCATTTGTTTCTTTATCCGTAACTCCATCAACAATAGCACTTTCCGATAATAGCACTTCTTTTAAAATTGCTTGATCTGTAATGTTTTCTTCCTCTTCAAAAATTTCTTCTACTGTTCTTGTTTTCTCATATTCTGCATATTTATTATCATCAATACCATTAGTTGTCTCTTCTGTAACAGCGTCAGCAACCTGATTAGTCTTTTCTTGAGCGGTAAAAACAATATCATTTTTTTCTTCAAGACTCTCGCTTTCAAGTTGGCTAAATTCATTTACCTCATCAATCTGTACATTAGTTAACATATTATTAATAAAAAGGAAAGTTCCACTAGCCAATAAAAGTAAGAATATAGCTGCCATAGCTCTAAATGCAAGGATATCCATCCCAAATACTCTTTTCTTTTTCTTTGTCTTTAAATCGATGGCAACATTTAAGCTATTAGCGATTTCTATTATTTCGTTAGGATTTTCCATCATTAACAATCCGTCCACAATATCTGAACAGATGTTACAGTCTTTAATATGATTTTCAACAATTGAATTTTCTGCATCTGAGAGTTCATCATTTATATATTTCAACAAAAACTCTTGCGAAAAGCAATTGGAAGTATCCTTTATGTTAGTTTTATTATTCATTATTTTCACTCATCAATATTTTAAGATTGCGTTTGCCATTTTGCAAGTAAGATTTCACTTCTTTCATTGAGTAGCCAGTAATTTCGGCAACCTCGACATAAGATTTCTCTTGCAAATAGAACAACACAATACAGTTTTTTTGTTCATCTTTTAATTGATCTATACATTTCTCAAGTTCTTTATAATTTTCTTCTTTAGCAATATAATCAGGATACAATATCTTATCCTGTTCCATAAAATCGTTTTGATATTTTTTGTAATTATCGATAAACTGTGTCTCGTACTTTTTTGCTCTAAAACTTAGCAAGCAATGATTACGAGCTACCGTATGCAACCATGATTTAAAGTTTTGAACCTCATGGATTAAAAGTTTATCTATCAGTTCTTCAAAAATCTCTAATACAGCTTCACGTGCTTTCTCTGAATCTTTATGGTATTTAAGACAAATAGCGTAAGTTAGACCAGTATATCTTTTATATAGTTCTCCTACACACTCTTTGTCCTCGTGTTTTTTATAATGAGTAATAAGCTCATTATCAGTCATTTTTATATAATCGGAGAGTTTCCGAGACATAAACTTAGTGTGTGTTAATTCTTTTCAAAAATAATAAAAAGATAGTAGAGTTACTAAAATTTCTAAAAACATAATGCAACCATCTCATTTTTTCTTGTTACCTTGTAAAAGTATGATAGACGATAGTAAAATAATTGCTGGCTGCAAAAAGAATAAGCACAAGTTTCAGATGGCTCTATTCGACAAGTATGCACCAATGCTAAGGGCTGTTTGTCTAAGATACGCAACAAATACTGCCGATGCCGATGATTTGCTGCAAGAAGGTTTTATTAAAATATTGGATAACATCTCGAAATATACTGAGAAAGGTTCTTTTACAGCTTGGATGAAGAAAATCATGGTAAATAATGTTATCAATTATTTTAGAAAGCAAACAAAATTCAGATTTGATGAAATAAACGAAAATTTGCACTTTTTTGACGATAATGAGCAAAATGAGCAATCAGATAATAAAATAGAAACAAAAATACTTGATGCCAATATTGACCCCGAACAGATAATTGAGATATTCAGAGACTTGCCCAATGGATATAGAATGGTTTTAAACCTTTATGTGATAGACGGATATTCGCATAATGAAATAGCAGAGAAGCTCGGCATCAGTGTAAATACATCAAAATCGCAATTATCAAGAGCAAGAAAAACACTAATTAAAAAAACTGAAGTAATAATAAACCAAATGCAAGAGCAAAAAGATTGTTGTAATAGGTAATACGTGAATTATGTCAAAAAACAAATTAGATATAAAAATTAGGAAAAGTTTTGAAAACTACGAAGCTCCTGTTTCGCAAGAATTTAAACTCAAACTGTCTAAAAAAATTACTCGTTTTAACTTTTTAAAATTCAACTTGGCTTCTTTTAATATATTTTATCTTTCACTTGCCATTATTGGGATTGTTTTAATTTTAAGTGTAAGCTTAGTAGCAAAAAATAAATCTAATAATGCTAATTCTATTGAAAACAATTTTCCCTTACTAAAAAAAGAACCTAATATTAAATCCCCTGACACAATCATTACAGAAAACAATAAAAAACCTATAATTGCTGACACAATTAAAATCACAAGGAAGCGAGTAAATGATTCGGAAACTAATTCATCAAACTCTGAACAAACAATTGACATCTCAAATACAACTAAAATTACGGTTAAAGCAGACTCTCAGATAATAAAATTAGATACTATCAATCAAAACTTACCTTTAATTATAAGTGTTGATAATAAAAATCAACAATCAACTGATAATTCTGATACAATCGAGGTTCAGGAAACAAAAAAGACTGTTTATGATACTGTTGTTTCAAATGTAAATATAACAGTAAAAGATACTGTTAAAACAGTAGTACGTGAGATAATTAAAATAAAAAAACCAAGAAAAAAAGACAAATAAGCATGCAACCTTTATATTTTATACTGTTATAATATCAGAAAACTTAATATTAACTAAAATTTTAAATCATGAAAACAATTATCTCTTTATCGATTGCACTTTTAAGCGTTATAGGCTTAAGTGCTCAGTGTATCACAGAATTTGATTACACTTTTAATCAATCATTAGGAACATTTGAAGCTGTTTTTTATCCTGATGCTAATATGATTCCCAATCCAGCAATACAAGTTACTTATATGTGGGATTTTAATGGAACCACCTTAACTGGCGAGGTTGTAACTTATGATTTTGGTCAAAACCAATGTCTTGTTGTAGGTTTAACAGCAACAGGTAATGGTTGTACTGCAAGTATGTATGATTCGGTTTTTAATCCAAATGTTTTTATAGATACTTGTACTATGTATCTTTCATATAACATAAGTCCGGCAGATGATAACCAAACTCCAAATGGAGCAATTGACATTACTGTGCAGGGAGGAACTGCCCCATTTGCGTACAATTGGAGCAACCAAGCAACTACCGAAGATATTAGCGGTTTATATCCTGGAACATATAGTGTGCAAATTATTGATGATATAGGCTGTGTATTAACACAAAGTTTTAATGTTCCAATAAACGACAGTTTAAATCCAGTTGACACATTAGTAGTATCTGCATCATATTCTTTTAATAATGCCGATTGTACAGCAACAGTTACTGCCGATGTTTATGGCGGAACTCCACCTTATTCATATCAATGGAATAATCAACAAACAACTCAGTCGGTTTATGGTGGTTGTAGTGGCGATCTTTATTGCGTTACAGTAACAGATGCTACAAATCAAGTTGCAGATGCATGTGTTACACTTTATTATGTGCAAGATACTTCTGTAACAATCACAACTACACTTCAAGCAACAATAGATACTTGTCTCAATGCTATCTCGGGGCAAATATTTAATTTTACAATAAATAATAATACAATAACTGTAACATGGGAGTTTGCCGATACCAATCAAAATACATCATATATGGTTATTTCATATCCCGTTCAGGATTCAATAACCCCAGGTATTTACGAAATATTATTATATATATATTGCGATGATATGGGCAAATCAATTACATCATATAGCGACTACATTACTGTAAGTGAAGGAAATATTACAGGAATTATACCTGTTACATTAAAAACAGATTTTACGATATATCCTAACCCCGTAACAGATTTATTGAATATCGAAATTTCTGCCCTTGAAACAGATAATGTGGAACTAATTATCCTTAATGCTACTGGACAAATTGTATTTTCAAATAAAGAAAACATCCATTCTGGACAAAACGTTTTTAACTACGATGTGTCATCTTTATCAAAAGGTATTTATCTGATAAATATTTACGGTAACGAGATTTATAAAGTTAAAAAGTTTATCAAATAGTGTTTGTCCATAATGTTGGAGATCTGCGTTTTGATAAACTGTTGGGTGTTATTAGTGGTTTACCTCGACATTGCAACAGGTAAACTCAGTGCAAGTATCAGATAAGTTATGAAATGCGGCTCTCTGACATTATGGACAAATCCTAATGTTAAAATATGCAGTTAATTAATATGGTAACATTTTCATATAGTCAATTATTTGGTCAACACCCTGTTGTAGCGGCTTCTTAACCGCAGCACGCATCATCATATTAAGCTCTGCTCTAACAACTATACGAACAGCAGTTTCATAAACCGAAAGACTTTTAAGTTGTATCCATAAATGAAAATTGTAAGCGGAATTATCGGCAGCCTTTATTTTAATAGTTTTATGTGGTGTGCGTTCAATAATAATTAATGACATTTTTTGACCTTTGATTATAAAACTACAAGCGTCTTCGCTTGCTTCCCAATCTTGCACATCAGGAGGCACCAAGCGGGAAATATTTCGCAAGTCTGCATAAAAATTAAAAATTCGTTCATCAGAGTTTGAAATTTTGCCAGTTTTACTGATTATTTGGAGTGGTTTCATTTTTTTAAGTCTATCTTTTTTGCAAAATTAATAAATTCTAACATAGAAAAAAGAATTTGTTAAATCATATAATCAGTATTACCAGAATATCCACATTACTATTAAAATATCGATTTTATAGCTAAACACTAATTGCAAATTCATTAGTTTCCCTTATTAAAAGATTTTCTATTTTTGTAAAAAATTAGATTAATGATATATCCACAAAACTTTGAGAGTAAAATAGGGTTTGACTTAATTCGCAACAAGATAAAAGCATACTGTTTGGGAAATGCTGCAAAATTATTAGTTGACGAAATGGAGTTTTCCAATAGTATAGATACTATAAAAACATCATTGGACGAAATCCAAGAAATGATAACAATTTATAATCTCAATGATACTTATCCAGTAAAATCATATCCCGAAACTCATAATATAATATCAAAATTAAAAGTGGAGGGCAGCAGTTTGCAGGTTACAGACCTTATTGATATTCGTATTTTACTTGATAATAGTAAAGCATTAATCGCTTTTTTTAAGAAAGATGATAAAAATGAATTTCCTAATCTAAAGAATAAAATAAAGGATTTAGTTTTTCCAAAATACTTATCAGACAGAATAGATGCAGTATTATCAAAAAATGGTACCATTAAAGATAATGCTTCTCCTGGGCTTAAAGAAATACGAAAGAATCTGCTGGCATCGAAAAGCTCAGTTGGTAAAAGCCTTAATAGTATTCTTGGCAAAATTAGAGATAGCGGATGGGTAAGTCGTGATTTATCTGCAACATTGGTTAATGGCAGACTTGTACTACCAATTGAATCAACATTTAAGAGAAAAATTGACGGGTTAATCCACGATGAGTCGGCAAGTGGAAAAACATCGTATATTGAGCCACGCGAAGTAGTTGAATTAAATAATACTATTCGTGAATTAGAGTTTGAAGAAAATAGAGAAATACAAAAAATCCTTTTTGATATCACAAACGAGTTTAGACCATATAAAGAAGAGTTGATATTAATTGCTAACATGGTAACAGAGCTTGATTTGTTGCGAGCCAAAGCCGCTTTTTCAGCTTCAATTGAGGCTATAAAACCAGCTATTGATGAAAATCCACAACTTGACATTATTAACGCAAAACACCCACTTCTTTATCTTGCATTAAAAAAAGAAAAAAGGGAAATTGTACCTACAAGTTTCAAACTTGATAATGATAACCGGATTTTATTAATATCGGGTCCAAATGCAGGAGGAAAAAGCGTTAGCTTAAAAACGGCAGCTCTAATATCGTATATGGTTCAATGTGGTCTTCCTGTACCTGTTGGAGGACAATCAGAAATAGGAATGTTTGATAATGTTTTTATGGACATCGGCGACCAACAATCCTTAGAAAATGATTTGAGTACATATAGTTCACATTTAACAAATATGAAGCATTTCTTGAAAAATGCAGATGGCAAAACTCTGATACTCATTGATGAGTTTGGCTCGGGAACAGACCCAGTTATTGGTGGAACAATCGCCGAAGCAATACTTGAGGAATTAAATTCAAAAAAATGTTTTGGCGTGATAACTACGCATTACTCGAACTTAAAAATAATGGCTTCAAATACGCCTGGTATTCAAAATGCAGCAATGTTAATTGATCAAAACAAAATGGAGCCTACTTTTATTTTAGAGATTGGAATGCCAGGTAGCTCTTATGCTATCGAGATTGCTCAAAGAATAGGTTTGCCACAAAACATTATTGAAAAAACTAAAGAAAAAGCAGGAAACGATCAAACCAATATGGATAAATTTCTTAGAAGAGTATTGCGAGATAAAAAATATTGGGAGCGTAAGCGTCAACAAATTCGTAAGCAAGAAAAATCATTAGAGGAAATTATCGAAAAAAATATCATAGAATTAGAAACCTTAAAGCAAAAAAAGAAACAAATAATTGGTTCGGCTCAAAAGGAAGCAGAGCAATTACTTAAAGATGTTAATAAAAAAATTGAAAATACAATCAGAACCATCAGAGAAAGTGATGCCGATAAAGAAAAAACAAAATTCGCTCGTAAAGAAATTGAAGAATATAAAAAAGATTTTAAAGTAAATGCTGAAAACGATAACGATGAGATAGCTCGAAAATACGAGCACTACAAGAAAAAACAAGAAGAAAGAAAAGCTCGAAAGACAAGGTCTGAAGATTCTGAGGATATTGAGCAAACTAAGAAACTGGAATTTGTGAAAATTGATGAAACTGCAATACATATTGGCAGTAAAGTTTGCATACAAGGACAAGAAGTTATTGGCGAGGTAACAGATATTGGCGATAAAAATGCAGTTGTAAGTTATGGTAATATGTACACAAGTATCGCTATAAATAAGTTGCAAAAGGTAAGTGAAGATGAGTATAAAAAACAAAACCGGTCGGCAAAAGGATTGCATTTTAATTACAACGAGAAGGTCTTAAACTTTAAACCCTATATAGATGTTCGTGGCGAAAGAGTGGATGAGGCAATCGCAAAAATTACAGAACTTGTTGATGAGGCGGTAATGCTTGGATTTAAAGAGCTTAAAATATTGCATGGAAAAGGTAACGGGATACTTCGGAAAAACATACGAGATTTTTTACGCACAATTTCACATGTTCAAAATTGCTATGACGAAGAAATTCAGTTTGGCGGAAGTGGAATTTCTATTGTTAAGTTGAAGTAAGAATGTAATCCAGTAATTCTGTGATGTGCTGAGCCAGTCAAAGTGGACAAACACAAAGAAAAAGTTGCACAGAGAACAACAGAGCAGACACAGAGGCACACAGAGAGGGAAAATGTGTTTCTGTGAACCAGTGATATGGTTTTAGTGAATCTGAACTGTAATATGTTAGTGCAAAATGTACTATGTACTATTTTCTACTTACTTTTTTTGTGTTTTGTGATACAGTGATTCTGTGGATTAGTACGCAATTGGGGGGTTATAATCTGGATAATGAGATTCTAAAAAGTAGTAGTAGATTCGTTGTCGCAAGATTTTATAGTGTGGTGAAATTATGGTTTTCAAACGCTTTCAACCTTTTTTTAATCGCACGATGCAATCGTGTGATAGCGAGGAATACCGTTTACCGACTACCTTTTCCATGCAAATCTAATTAGTAAATTCCTGAACAGTTTTATTTTATTTAACAACCAACGACAAGCGCTTATTTACATCATTTTTTGAACTAATTTCCAAATAATACGCTCCAGGTTCAATTTGTGTGTCAATTTTTAGTTCGGTATGCGAGTTTATTTTAGCAGATTTTGTCTGATAAACCAATCTTCCAAGTGCATCATAAATTGATATTGCAGCATCTTCGAGAGTATTTGTAGAATTTAGATATAAAACTTTACCGTCAAATGGGTTTGGATAAGCTGTAATTTCAGAATTTGCTATTCCCTTACAATCAGAATGAATAACCTCAAAAATCTCGGAAGTTCCGTCAAAATCAACTTGTTTTAAGCGGTAATATGCAGTTTTGGATGTTTTTGGAACTTCAAGCTTATAATTTTGTTTGATATTTGTGTTTCCAGCTCTCTCAATAATGGCAACATCTTCAAAATTCTTTGCATCTAAAGATTGTTGAACAACAAAATAATCGTTATTAGTTTCGGAGGCTGTGGCCCATGTAAGAAGAATATGATTGTTTAGACATTTTGTGGAGAAATTGAGGAGAGTGATGGGAGTAATTATCTCACCTTCGCTAAGGGTTTGATAGTAACTTATTTTTGCATAACAAGCATCGGTTGGTGAAGCATCTGTTCCGTAATCTGAATCATAAGGCAGACACATAAGTCTATAATTTGTTCCTGCTACTGTTCCAAAATTTACTGTGGCTGTTTGCGTACCTTGCCCAGTAACAACAACAGGATCTGTTCCTGCGGTAGTTCCAGAATATATTGTTGATGTTGTAAGATCTCTAATCATCCATTTGTAGTGTGTTGCATAAGGTGTTGCACCAATTGTAAAAGTGTAGTCGGTATTAGGAAGATATTCTGTTAAGTCGGGATGCGAAGTACAAGAGATTGCCCCACCTACCTCATCATTAATTTCGCAAGCTTTACAAGAAATCTTAATATCATCAAAATAATCAAACCCTGTACTATTTGCTGCAAAAGCAACAATCAGATTTTCTGCTTTCGGTAAATCTGTTGTGGCATACCACCAATTACCATCAGGAAAATAATAGTTTACATTTGCCTGAGTCCATGAATAACCTGTAGATGTTCCATCATGAGTTTGATGATAATAAATTTCAGGACAATATGACTTGTAATTTTCATCAAAGGTATGTCCTGAATATGAAGTCTTAAAAGCAAATCGTAGTGTAGCAGATGTGCCAGAACAATTAGCTGTATTAAACTCTCGTGTAATAATACTAGGGGTGTTATTTGGTGCAGGATTATTACAATCTGCCGTCTCTTTATAAATATAAGCTGCCCCTCCATTAACGCTACTTTGTCCTACTTGACCTCCGTTACCACCAGACGAACTAATGTAGGCATATGCACCTGTAGAATTATTACAGCCATAACGCGAATGATATGAAAAAATATTACCAGTTGCCGAAGGATCAAATTGGTCAAATGCCACCGGACCATAAAAATCTGTAGAGCCATCAAAATTGTAAGTTAATGCACTACTATTAATATCTGGGACACTTGCTTTTGCAGAATTATCTGTAATTCGAATATCGTCTATTGTTATGTTTGTTCCTGAAGCCACAAAACAAATACTTAAATCTTGTCCTCCACAAATTTCGCCAGGAACACTAACAGTCTGATTTGAACAGCTAGTACCATAACTAAGAGACGATGTGTTGAGTTTCATCCAGCCGCTATAATGCTTATTGTATGAAGTATTAAAATTGCCGTATCCACCAACTCTTGCATAAACCTCTAAAGTGCTACTGCCACTTGAACGTTTCATGTCGAAACTAATATCAACTCCTTTTCCACGAGGAACATGGAAAGTATTTGTCGCAAAATAGTTGGTTGAACTTGAGCTGTAATAGGCATAATTCCCTCCTGTACAAGCGTATGTTGTCCCATTATTTCGACCCCATCCACTATAAGCTGCCAAATCAGGAGAAAAGGTTGCAAAATCTTCTTCATAAAGAGTTGAACCACTACTGCCACCAGAAGTGTTTACAACTTCAACATTATCAATTATAAATGTACCACTAGAATTATTTGTGTAAAACTGAATATTAATTGTTTACCCAGCATAGGATGATACATCAATGGATTCGGAATAACAACTATAATTATAGCCCAATGTCAAAAGACTAGCGTAACTGCCAGTGCATCCAGTAGTTGAAATACTAACAACAGGATAAGATACAAATTTATTAAATTTATAATCAAATGTTAAGGTGGTGCTGCCTGTTGCTGGAACACTTATTGAATTTGATTTTATGTAGTCTCCACTACCGTATGCATACCACGAATATCCATCACATGCCGATGATGAGCTGTTGCTATATGGTGATGTACTGCACCAATTTGTCAATAGATGAGTGCTACTATACGTACTTCCAAAATCCTCACTAAACAACACAGTTTGAGCTTTCCCAACAAAAGCAAAGAACAATAAAACCAACAAAATGCTTAGTTTCAGATTGAACGAAAGCTCTTTATTTATGATAAAGCCCACATGTCGGTTCAATGATGCATTATATAGCTGTTTAACTTTCATATATTTATTTCATAAATTACAATATTAACAAAAACCAATAGTAATGTATGTCAGAATGGTCATGTTTTAGGCAAATTATATACAAATATACGGCATTATGCTTAGCACTTCAAATTAATATTATGGACAAATGTAGGACATTTTGGGGAAAACTGTGATTTTGTGACTTTGCAAGGTATTTATCCTGTGGTCCTCTTATCCTGTAGTTCTGTGATTTGTTTAGGAATAATTGACCATTAATGATTAGCATTAACACAAAAAACATGTATATAGAATCGTGAATGAGAATTGAACTGATTTTACATCGCATTCGACAAAAACTTTTTATGCCTGAAACAGGTTGACTGGTTAAAACTTAAACCTCTGATTTTTAAGGCATCGCATCTTAATATATACAGGGTAAGAAAGCTGCTCAGTATCAAAATGTATTTTTTTGCGATAATAGTTGAAAAGTAAAAAAAGTGGTCAACCATATTCAGGCATCGATATTCTTAGTCCGAATCCAAAAAACCAAAATTATTTTTTTCCAGTCTCCACTTGCCCACTTTCATAATTGTATTCCGAGCCTCCAAGTGAATGTGGAATCGAAAAAACAATTAACATTGACACAGAAGCAAGAATTACTGCCCATTTTCTTTCTTTTTTGAGATTGAGAATTATTGCTGTAATCCAAATAATCAGAGCAATTAAGGTTTTATTGTCGGTAAAGTCTTTACCTAGAGGCCAGCCTGTCCAGTAATCTCCAAATGCGTAGTTTTGCATTATAGGTCCTAAAATAAAACCTCCAATAATTAGTGTAATAACTGTTAAATATGAAAAAAGACGATAATTTCCAGTATTAAAAAATATGTAAAAAAGACTTACCAAGCTAAATAACATGGCTGAGAACATTGCAATTATATGTGGTATCAAAATATAATCTGGCACCTGTCCTTTAAAGCGAATTATTGCTGCGTTATCATCAGTTTGTATGATTTTTTCACCATTTTTAAATAATATTACGTAATACTGTAATTTTCCTGCTGGGGGTTGATCTGGCAACATTACTTTCCAGCTTTGTGCATCTTTTTCAAAAGGTGTAATTGTGTTTTTTGAGTCGCTTGGGTACTTATGAAAGCATATCACTGCCGAGTCAAAAGCTTCTGAAACAGGAATCTCAACAAATGTTTGGTCGCCAATACTTGCAGAGCGGATTAATTTCATTTTATAATCTTTATCTCCAGGGATTTCTGATATTTTTAGCGGATATGTAGGCCCGCTTTGTCTTTGATAAATTGAAGCTCCGGCAGTTATTAAAATTGCTAATGTCCAAGCAAAAAATTTCCTCATAATGATTAGTCTTAAAAATCTATTTTTATTTCAATAATCTCTTCGTTTCTAATTATTTTTACTATGGTTTTTTGTCCAGGTTCAAATTCGGACATAGCATGCATATATTCATAAATTCCGCCAATTTTTTTGTCTCCTAGTTGAATTATTTTATCTCCTTTTACAATTCCTGATTTATCGGCTACGCCGCCAGGACTTATTCCGTCAACTCCTAAGCCGTCAGAGCCTCGTGAAGTCATATCGGGCATTATCCCAAGCTTTACTTTCATTTCTCCACCATGACGAGCTTTTTGTGATTGTTCAGACTGGACAAAATTAAGCTTTAAATTTGCTTCTGCGAGCTCATTTATTAGTGAAATGGATAGATTTGTAATGCTTAATAATCCATCAAAGTTTATTTTATCAATGTCATCAAAAGGGGTATGATAGTCGGTGTGCATTCCTGTGCTAAAAAACATTACGGGTATCTTTTCTGAGTAAAATGAAGCTTGATCAGAACCAGAAAAACCTCCTCCACCTGCATTTATTTTCAAACTGTCTGATTGCAGTAAATTTAGAACAGAATCAAATTGGCTTGCACTTGTTGCTCCCATTATGGACAATCCGGCATCTCCTAAGCGTCCTACCATATCATAATTTATCATACATTTAATTTTTGATATAGTATCAGGCATATTTAGCACAAAATATTTGCTGCCAAGCAAGCCCTGTTCTTCGGCACCGAAAAGTACGAAAGCTATATTTACTTCAGGACTGTGTTTTGAAAAATATTCTGCCAGCATCATAACAACTGCCACACCCGAGGCGTTGTCGTCAGCACCATTGTGAATTTGATATAATTCTGGTTTTCTTGAGCCAGAGTCGTATCCGCCAAAGCCTAAATGATCGTAATGTGCTCCAATAACAATCCAATCGTCAGATGTTTTTGAATTGATAAACCCTGCAATATTATATGTTGTTCCGAGTTTTTCGCTTGTTTTGATACTCATCTCCAAATTAAGAATTGGCTGTTTTGAAATTAAAAAATCAAAAAGAGAGGCATCGTATTTATTCCCAGAATATCCTTTTTGTCGCAATAATTCAGTTAGTGTATTTCTGCTTATCTGAATTACTGGTAAGGATAATTGTGACGAAGATCTATTATATATAAATGGATAAAATTCTGTGTTTGCTCCTAAGTCAGTATCGGCGACTATGATTAATGCTCCAGCTCCTCGTTCGAGAGCCATAATTCCAATTTCTACCAGTGTCCGATATTGTGTTTTTTTATTTTCAGAATTTCCTAATCTGTACAAAATACATTTTCCATCAACAAACAAACTAGAATCTTGCAAGTCTTCAACATATACAATTTCTGTTGAAATTTCATCATTGCCAGTAAATGTAAAGGGGGTATAATCTTGTTCGGCAATTAGTTCTTTGTTGTTAATTCTTAAAAATGAGCTGGAATTAAGTAAAATGCCTGTTGTAATTTCAAAATCTTGCAAATAAGTTGACCAAAATTTGTTGAGACCGAATTTATCTAGTTTGGCACTTAAAAATTTTGCTGATTTTAAATCCTCGTGTGTGCCTGCAAGTCTTCCTTCAAGGCTATCGTTAGACAGTGTTTCAATTACATATTTTCCTGTTAAAATATTTTGTCCTTTGATGTTTCCTGTAAAAACAAAAAAGAATAAAATTGATAGAGTTAAAAATAGTTTCATTTATTTTAATTTTTATTTATTTGTTGCGAATCAGCAAAATCTTAGAAACAAAACACATTATTAATACTTATGTTCATAGCAACTAAGGTTCAATAATCAGATTAAACACATTTTTTCGTTTGCTGCCTTCTGATTGCCAATTTAGGTCTTCTATTTTTGTTGTATCGCCACTTTGTATAAAGCTTATTGATTGCACTAATTTTAGAAAATCGGAAGAGTTGTTTTTGAATTTTAAGTTTTTGGATTGAAACACAAGCACTTTTTCTTCGGGTTCAGCAACTGTTTCAAATCCGCCGTTATCGGAAGTTAAGCACAAAATGACCATATCTTTGCCCGTGTTATTAGTGCAATAGAATTTTGTGTCAACCACTAAAGTCCCTGTTCCAATAAAGAGAGCCGATAGAGAAAATAAAATTCCAATTATTATTTTTATTGTTTTATTCATTTATTTTCAAAATTTTATCGACTAAGATAATATTAATTATCTTAGCAGGAATTATTTTTTAAATGAGTTTGGTTTTTAGTTGATTATTTATACTTGATAATGATGAAGGATATTTGTGTTTTTTGCAGTTCTAGTGAAGATTTGAGTGAAGACTATTATGTTTTAGCTGACGAGTTGGGAGTTTTGCTAGGTAAGAATAAAATGGATTTGATACATGGTGCTGGTACAATTGGTTTGATGGGGGCTCTTATGAAATCGGCGGCAGCATCGGGTTGTTTTGTTACTGGCGTTGTGCCCGAAAGACTTAACCGCAAAAATATTGTCTCGGATAAATTGCAAAAACTTGTGGTAACAACCGACATGAAAGAGCGAAAAGAGTATATGCGGTCTCATTCGGATGCTTTTATTGCATTGCCCGGAGGTTTTGGTACTCTCGAGGAGCTTTTAGAAATAATTACGCTTAAACAACTAAAATATCACAGCAAACCAATTGTAATATTAAACTACAAGGGATTTTATGATAAACTACTTGAGCAATTTGAGGTTTTTTACAATGAAGATTTTGCAAACCCCTCGTATAGAGAGCTCTATTTTGTTGCTAAAACATCTACAGAAGCAATAGACTATATCAAAAAATATGTCCCTAAAAATATTTATGATAAATATTTAGGTGCATGATATGCAAGAGATTTTATTTTTATTGATAAATACTATTTTGTTGTGTTAGAATTAGATTGTTAGCCTGAACTATTATCTTCGATGAGAACTTCGCCGTTAGTCGCAGAATTAAAACTATCTGCTTAAGCGACTATATATTTCTCGTAACGTAAAAACGATTGATGTGTTACGAACCATTTTGGGTAAGATTCATATATTTGAAAAATACAGGGTAGATATGTCTGTAACTTGTAGTTGATTAATTTGTGAACTATGTTATCGTTTATCAATTATCAGTCTTTACCAATTTTACTCTCATTTCTGCAGAGTTTTTATCAGTTTTTAATGCAATAAAATACACACCTGATTGAAAATTACTAATATCTAAGCAGGTAATTAAATCATTTATATTTTGTTCTATTACAAGCTTACCAGTTATATCATAAACTTTAAGGTACTCGAAAAGTGTGTTTTCTTGCACAATGTTGATAAAGTCTTTAGCAGGGTTAGGATAGATTTCGATACTTGAATGATATTCCTCAACACCAATACTTAGTAGCACATTAATATAGACTGTTGCATTTTCATTGTTATAGTTTAACACATCAGTAGGAGTAAATTCAACATTTAGTGCCTGATTATCTCCAACCTCAAGGATTGTGTTAAAATCTGGATTGTATGCAAAACTTCCAGCTATATTTGCCGATGCATTTAGTTGAGTTGCTGACAATTCTGTTCCGTAATAAATGTCTGCTGGATTTTCCCAAGTAATTATTGGTGTTGCTTTAGTTATTTCAAAATTATCAGGATTATAAATAATATCATAATTATTGTTTATATTTAAATCTCCTTGTAGTATTGCGTATAATCCTGCATTTTCACCAGCCTCACGAGTAAGTTCTCCGGTGAAATTATCATCTCCAATTAAAGAACCTGAAACTGTATAAGTAAATTCTGCAGGGTCAGCTTCTCCATATATTTTTGATTGATTTGCATCGGCAGTTATCGAAATAGATTTTGGTGTTATTTCAAAATCATCAGAATTATAAATAATATCATAATTATTGTTTACACTTAAATCTCCTTGTAGTATTGCGTATAATCCTGCATTTTCACCAGCCTCACGAGTAAGTTCTCCTGTAAAATTATCACTTCCAATTAAAGAACCTGAAACGGTATAAGTAAATTCTGTAGGGTCAGCTTCTCCATATATTTTTGATTGATTTGCATCGGCAGTTACGGTAATAGGTTTTTGAGTTATTTCAAAATTATTTGGATAATATGTTATATTATAATTATTGCTTAAACTTAAGCTGCCTTGCTGGATTTCATAATTTCCAACATCTTCTCCCGAAACTCGTGTTAAGTTTCCTGCAAAGCTATCACCAACGGCTAAAGTTCCTGTATATTCGTATGTGTATTGAGCAGGATCTGCATTTCCATAAATTTTAGTTTGTCCAGCATCTGCAGTAACACTAATTTCTCCTTGTAAAATCTCAAACATATCGCCATTATAAATAATTATGTAATTTGGACTTATCCACAAGCTTCCTTGCAATATATTGTATGTGCCAACAGTTTCGCCCGATTCTCTTGTTAAAGCTCCTGAAAAATTATCGCCGCTTGCAAGAGTTCCTGTGTATGTATAGGTGTATGCAGGATTTGCTTCTCCATAATATTTTGTTTGATTAGGATCGGCAGTTACTGTAATTGATTTTTGCGTAATTTCAAAATCGGCTCCCATAAAGTAAGTATTGTAATTTGAGTTAAGAGCGAGATTTCCTTGGTTTATTGCATATTCTCCAACAAATTCGCCTTCCTCACGTTCGAGTGCTCCTGTAAAACTATCCCACGGAGCGATAGGAGAAGATGTTGTAAAAGTAAATTCTGGATCATCATCTCCATATTCTTTAGATTGGTTTTCATCAACCATTATCCACAAACCTTTAGCTTTAATTTCAAAGTCAGCAGTAGCAAAACTTAAATTATAATTGGACCCAAGACTTAATGTCCCTTGTGTTATTGCATAAAAACCAAGACTCTCGCCAGCAACTCTGCTTAATTCTCCTGTAAATTCGTCTCCAGATATTGGTGAGGGTAAGGCAGAGTAAGTAAGTATAGGGTCTTCATCACCATAAGCTTTAAACTGACCACCAATAACATTTACTGTTATTGGTTTAGCAGTAATTTCAAAATTCTCATCTGCAAGCGACATTATATAATTACTGCCAGCACTTAATGTGCCTATTGTAATTGCATAAAGACCAGCATCTTCGCCAGCTTCTCTGCTTAGTAGCCCAGTAAATGTATCTCCCGATGCAAGAGCAGGATTGGTACTATATGTAAATACACTAGGATCCGTTGTTCCATATATTTTAGTTTGACCAGCAGTAGGTGTTACAGTAATTGTTTTAGCAATAATTTCAAAATCATTACTTGTAAAATCAATTATGTAATTTGAACCTAAGCTTAATGTTCCCTGTTGAATTTCATAAAACCCTGCATCTTCACCTGTTACTCTGCTGATAGAACCTGTAAAAGCATCTCCTCCAATTAAATTAGGAGTGAAAGAATATGTTAATCCAGGATCTGTTTCCCCATAAATTTTAGATTGACCAGCATCTGCGGTTACATATATAGTACGTTCAATAATTGCAAAATTGTTTGTAATAAAGCTAATTTCATAATTTGGTCCAGCACTAAGAGTTCCTATTAAAATTTCATACAGACCAACAGTTTCACCTCCGTTACGAGAAAGTGTTCCAAAGAAATTATCTCCAGTTTCTAGACTTCCAACAGTTACGGTATAATTTAATACAGGATCTGAATCTCCATATTCTTTTGTTTGACCTGCATCTGCAGTTACGGTAATAGCTTTTTTATTAACAATTAAAGTTTGAGATAATTGAGGAGCTGCTAAATAAGTTTCATTTCCTGGCTGATTTGCATAAATCTCACAAGAACCTGCACTAATAATTGTAATAGTTGAGCCATTTGTACCACCACACATTGCAATATTATTATCAGAACTTGTAAAAATCACATCTAAACCTGAACTTGCATTTGCAGAAACAATAAAATCATTATCTCCATAAGTTTTAGCAGCAATAGGATTGAAGTTGCTTATTGTTTGAGGCATTTTATTACCTGTTCCAGTAATTGTAAAATGATACGGATTTTCATCATAATCATTATTTGAAATATTAATTTCGGCAGTATGTAAACCCGAAAATGAGGGTGTAAAAATTATTGTAAATGTTGTTGAGCCACCTGGAACAACAGGCGAACTTGTGGCAGTTTGATTAATTATAAAATCAGCAGCATTGGTGCCAGAAATTACGATTTTTGGTGTTCCGTCAAGTATAAGATTGTCCACACCTGTATTTTCGATTGTAAAAGTTAATTCAGCGCTACTACTCCCATAAACAACATTTCCAAAATCGAAAGTTCCCTCATTAGGGATTTGTGTCGCCTCTTGATATACGTTTATTTCACGACAATTATGAAAAAAATACGAAGCACCAGCTTCTGGTCTGTTGTTATTCCCTTCGGCATCATAATCTTGATTCATTGCTCCTGTCAGAATAAAACTATTACTTATCGCAACATCGCATCCAAAAAAATCTGCAGGAGTACGATCAAGGCTTACAATTTTTTGTTCTTGTGTCCAGTCAGCTCCATCGTAATAATATATGTATGATGAGCCAGCGGAATTTAATTCGTTTAATCCATTTTCATCATGATCTTCCAAATAAGCTCCTATAATTATATAATCTCCGTCAATATCTACAGCACATCCAAACCTATCGCTTTCCTGTCTATCGGAGGCTATAATTTTCGAGTGAAACGTAAGACTTGCACCAGCACCAGGGTTGGAATAAATATATGCCGAGCCAACATTGGATAGAGATTCGCTTGCACCTTCTCCATAAGCACCAATAATAGCAAAATTATCGTTAATTGCTACATCATATCCAAAAAAACTTTGCGTTGTTGGTACAGGAGCAAGAAGTTTTGAGATTTGTGACCAAGTGCTACCGTTATAATAAAATACATAAGCCGCACCAGCCGAAAGAAATGTGTTTTCATGCTTATTATAAGCTCCTGCAATAATATAATTTCCCCAAAGATCAATCGAAAAACCAAAATAATTTTGAGTAGCTCTATCTGACGCAACAATTTTTTGAGTTTGTGTCCAATTAGTACCATTGTTTTTAAAAACATACATAGAACCTGCACTAGTTAAATTGTTAGCACCACTTACGTCTTCATCTTCGTTAAATGCACCGACAACAATAAAATCTCCATCTATTGCAACAGATTGGCCAAAGTAATCGCCGTCAAAACGATCTGATGCAACTATTTTTTGAACTTCTGTCCAAGTACCAGCATTATTATAAAAAACATAAGCCGAACCAGCATCCGTTTTAGCATCTGTACCTACAGCATCATGGTCTTCTTTCCATGCACCAACAACGGCATAATCTCCATTAATATCAACCGAATAACCAAAATTATCTCCTGCACCACGATCAGAAGCAACAACTTTCTGTATTTCGACCCAAGTGCCACCTGTGTTCTGTAAAATATAGGCTGCTCCAGCTTCTAACAATGTAGTACCGCCACCTGAGGCATCTTTATCTTGCCCCCAAGCTCCAACGATTGCAAAATCACCATCTATCGCCACTGATTTGCCGTAATAATCTTGTGCATTCCTGTCAGAGGCCGATGCTTTAACAATTTGATCCCAGTTTTGAGCATAAGAACGCCCCGAAAACATGAATATAACGATGATAATGAAAAAAAGGCTTGTCGTTTTCATAATAATAACGTTTTAAAAAACAATGTGTTTATTCGTTTTATAATAACAATGTAAATCTAAATTTAATTATAACTACACAAATATAAGTTTTTTTGTCTGAATTTACACATTACTTTGTAATTTAATGTTTAATTTCCATCTAATAATATCAATTATTAATAAATTGATTAAGTGAGAATAGGTAACAGTTTAATAATTGTCAGTTTTTACCAATTTAACTCTTATTTCTGCAGATGAGTTATCAGTTTTTAATGCAATAAAATACACTCCTGATGGTAAATTACTAATATCTAAACAGGTAATTAAAGCATCTAAGTTTTGTTCTATTACAATCTTACCTGTTATATCATAAACTTTAAGATGTTTGAAAAGTGTGTTTCCCTGCATAATATTGACATAGTCTTTGGCGGGGTTAGGATAGACTTCTATGCTTGAACGATACTCAGTAATATTACTATTAAGGAGTACGTTAATATAAGCTGTTGCATTTGCATTGTTGTAATTAAAATAATTGTCTGGGATGAACTCAACATTTAACGCCTGATTATCTCCAACCTCAAGGATTGTGCTAAAATCTGGAATGTAATAAAAGTTTCCAGATATATTTGCTGATGCATTAAGCTGGTTTTCAGTTAGTTCAGTCCCATAATAAATGTCTGCTGGATTTTCCCAAGTAATTATTGGTGTTGCTTTTGTTATTTCAAAATTATCTGAAATATATGAAATAGCATAGTTGTTGTTTAGATTTAAATTTCCTTGTAATATTTGATAAAACCCAACATTATCGCCTGTTTCACGTGTGAGCTCTCCTGTAAAACTATCGCCTCCAATTAAAGAACCCAAAACGGTATAAGTAAATTCTGTAGGGTCATCTTCTCCAAATACTTTTGATTGATTTGCATCAGCAGTTACGTTAATGGGTTTTTGAGTTATTTCAAAATTATTTGGATAATATGTTATGTTGTAATTATTGTTTAGGCTTAAGCTACCTTGCTGGATTTCATAATTTCCTACGTTTTCGCCAGCCTCACGAGTAAGTTCTCCTGTAAAAATGTCAAAAATGAATAAATCCCCTGTATATGTGTAAGTGTATTCAGTTGGGTTAGCATCTCCGTAGGTTTTGGTTTGCCCAGCATTTGCGAAAACACTAATTTCTTCGTGTAAAATCTCGAATACATCATCATTATATATAATTTGATAATTTGGATTTACCCACAAGCTTGCTTGTAATATGTTGTATGTGCCAACATCTTCGCCCGATTGTCTTTCTAAATTTCCTGAAAAACCATCTCCATTTTGGAGTGTTCCTGTATATGAGTAAGTGTATGCATCTGGATTTGGCTCACCATAATATTTTGATTGGTTAGGATCGACAGTTACTGTAATTATTTTTCGGGTAATTTCAAACTCTTCTTCCATAAATACGATGCTATAATTTGAGTTAAGAGCGAGACTACCTTGGGTTATCATATAAGCTCCAACATCTTCGCCTGGTACACGTGCAAGTTCGCCAGTAAAATTGTCTCCCAATGCGAGCGATGAGTTTATTGTATAAGTAAATACTGGATCATCATCTCCATATTCTTTAGATTGGTTCGGATCAACTTGTACCGATAAGCCTTTTACTTTAATTTCAAAACTGGCAGCAGTAAAGTTTAAATTGTAGTTCGACCCAAGGCTTAATGTGCCTTGTGTTATAGCATAAAAACCTAGACTTTCTCCAGGTGCTCTGCTTAACTCACCAGTTAATTCGTCTTCGTTTGCTAATGTTCCCATTAACCAATAAGCAAATGTAGGATCGGTATCACCATAAAGTTTACTTTGGTCAGGATAAACAACTATTGTAATTGGTCTAGCAATAATTTCAAAAACTTCATCTACAAACGTCAATATATAATTATCTCCAGCATCTAATGTGCCAAGTGTAATTGCATAAAAACCAACATCTTCACCAGCTACCCTTTCGAGTGCTCCAGTAAAAGTGTCTCCTTGTACAAGAGCTGGATAAATGCTATAAACAAATGCAGAAGGGTCTGTTGTTCCATAGGTTTTAGATTGGGTAGAATTGGGTGTAATCGTAATTGTTTTAGCAATAATTTCAAAATCATTACTTATAAAATCAATTATGTAATTAGAATTTAAGCTTAATGTTCCTTGTTGAATTTCGTAATTTCCTATATTTTCACCAGATACTCTTATTATTGAACCACTAAAAGCATCTCCGTCAATTATATTAGGATAATATGAATAAGTTAGTGTTGGATCTGATTGTCCATAAATTTTAGATTGACCAACATCTGCGGTTACATATATAGTGCGTTCAATAATTGCAAAATCGTCTGTAATAAAGCTAATTTCATAATTTGGACCAGCACTCAGATCCCCAATCAGAATTTCATACAGACCAACAGTTTCACCAGCGACACGTGTAAGTGCTCCAGAGAAATCATCTCCAGTTTCCAAACCTTCTGGACTCACAGTATAAGTTAACACAGGATCTATTTCACCGTAGTCTTTTGTTTGTCCTGCATCAGCAGTTACAGTAATAATTTTTTTATTAACAATTAGGGTTTGACTATCTTGTGGAGCTGCTAAGTAAATTCCATTACCTGGTTGATTTGCGTAAATCTCGCAAGAACCTACACCTGTGATTGTAATATTTGAGCCATTAGTCCCTCCACAAATTGCGATATTGTTATCTGAGCTAGTAAAAATTACATCTAAACCTGAGCTTGCCGTTGCAGAAACAATAAAATCGTCGTCTCCATAAGTTTTAACATCAATTGGGTTAAATTCACTTATTGTTTGCGGTATTTTAGCTCCTATTCCGATAATTGTAAACACAAATGGATTTTCATCATAATCATTATTTGAAATTTTAATTTCGGCAGTATGTAAGCCTATAAATGATGGTGTGAAAATTATTGTAAACGTTGTTGTCCCACCTGGTATAACAGGCGAGCTTGTGGCTGATTGATTAAGTGCAAAATCAGTAGCATTGGTTCCATAGATTTCAATTATTGGTATTCCGTCAAGTATAAGATTATCCATACCAGTGTTTTCTATTGTAAAAATTAATTCTGGACTACTACTACCAATCTCAATATGCCCAAAATCGAAAGTTCCTTTTTTTTCAATTTCTGTTGTATCTTGATATACAAAAATCTCACGACAATTATGAAATATATAAGCTGCACCAGCTTCAGGTCTCTCATTTTGACCGTCTGCGTCAAAGTCTTGATACATAGCTCCTGCAATAATAAAATTATTACTTATTGAAACATCGTATGCAAAATAATCTACAATATTGCGATCAAGATTTACGATTTTTTGTTCTTGCGTCCATTCAAATTCATCGTAATGATATATATATGCTGCACCAGCAAAATCCCTTAGGTTAAGACCATTTTCATCAAGAGAATGATTATAAGCACCTACAACAATATAATTTTCGTCAATATCTACTGAGCATCCAAAATTATCATTACTCAGTTGGTCGGAGGCCGCTATTTTAGATGAAAATGACAAAGCAGTTCCAGCACCAGGATTTGAATATATATATGCTGCACCTGTATTGGTAATAAATTCGTTTTCATCCTCGCCTCTAGCTCCTACAACAGCAAAATTATCGTTAATTGCTACATCATATCCAAAAAAACTTTGCGTTGTTGGTACAGGAGCAAGAAGTTTTGAGATTTGTGACCAAGTGCTACCGTTATAATAAAATACATAAGCCGCACCAGCCGAAAGAAATGTGTTTTCATGCTTATTATAAGCTCCTGCAATAATATAATTTCCCCAAAGATCAATCGAAAAACCAAAATAATTTTGAGTAGCTCTATCTGACGCAACAATTTTTTGAGTTTGTGTCCAATTAGTACCATTGTTTTTAAAAACATACATAGAACCTGCACTAGTTAAATTGTTAGCACCACTTACGTCTTCATCTTCGTTAAATGCACCGACAACAATAAAATCTCCATCTATTGCAACAGATTGGCCAAAGTAATCGCCGTCAAAACGATCTGATGCAACTATTTTTTGAACTTCTGTCCAAGTACCAGCATTATTATAAAAAACATAAGCCGAACCAGCATCCGTTTTAGCATCTGTACCTACAGCATCATGGTCTTCTTTCCATGCACCAACAACGGCATAATCTCCATTAATATCAACCGAATAACCAAAATTATCTCCTGCACCACGATCAGAAGCAACAACTTTCTGTATTTCGACCCAAGTGCCACCTGTGTTCTGTAAAATATAGGCTGCTCCAGCTTCTAACAATGTAGTACCGCCACCTGAGGCATCTTTATCTTGCCCCCAAGCTCCAACGATTGCAAAATCACCATCTATCGCCACTGATTTGCCGTAATAATCTTGTGCATTCCTGTCAGAGGCCGATGCTTTAACAATTTGATCCCAGTTTTGAGCATTACTGCGTAAAGAAAACAGAATCATGACAATAATAATAGAAAAAATGCATGTTGTTTTCATAGTAATGAAATTTCTATAACAATCAGCTTTTTGTTTATAATATCAAGATAAATGATATTATATGTGCAAATATAAGGAATTTTTGTTAATGTTGGGATGGAGGGTTAGAAATTTTTAGAAAAAGCTTTAAATAAACTGATTTACCTCGCCATTATACGAAGTATTTGAGCAGAGCCATACACCCCACTCAGTTCCTTCCACTTCGTTTAGTGTTTTTTTCGCGTTTTCTTTTGACGTAGCTCGCCAGAGTTTAGTTTTCTGTGTTTTTTACTTTTTTCGTGAAATACTCCCTGCGATTTTTGGATATCGGGGTTTTTTGTATGAACCGACAAAAAATAATTATTAGCCATCTTAGTTTGCAACTAACTTATATTTAAGTGTTTACAGGTAGTGGTTGAGTTTTTTTGAAAACTTCATTGTTGCGATCTCGCAATGCATCTCCAGCCGTACTTTTTGCTAGGACGCTATCCATACCAAGATAATTTAGTTTCCCTGCCAAAGCTCGCATTCCGTCACAGACTTCGCCCATAGAATCGCAGCGAGAAAAAATCCCGAAGAGCATCACAACTAATTGATGCCATGAGAAAAATGACTTGTAATAACGGTCAGTTCCGCATTGTTTTACTAAAATATCAAATTGATCTTTTGGTAATAAATTTATCAATTGTTTGAATACCGGCTGACCGACTAAATTTTTTTTTTTTGCAAAACAAATTTACGACATTAGTGCGAAACCTTATGGGAGTAGCCCTACTTTTGTTAAAATTTTAATCGGTCAGTACTGGTTTTTTTATAAAATATAATGGCGTTTATCGTAATGTATTTGCGAAACCTCACTTTTTACTCTTCACTCTCGCCCCACCAACTTTATTTAAAATCACTTTTACGCCTTTCTTTCTTTTCAGAAGTTTTGCGTTTTCCTTTTAACCTGTTCTCAATTGAGGCTTTTGATGGTTTTGTTTTGACACGCTTTTTATGTTTTTTTAGCGACTTATTTATCAATTCATAAAATCGAGCAATAACATTTTCTTTATTTTTATGTTGAGATCTATCTTCTTGTGAGGATAAAAATAAAATGCTCTCATTATTAATTCGCGATTTTAATTTCTTGAGTATAGTGCATTTTTGTTCTTCTGAAAGAATTTGAGAATTTAAAACATCAAAACGCAGCTCTGCTTTAGAGTTAACTTTGTTGACATTTTGTCCGCCCGGACCAGTAGAACGGATAAACGAAAATACAAGCTCAGCATCTAAACTTCCAAGTTTTATAATTTCATCATTCATTATCGTAAAGGCTTTAACAAATACTCCAAGCCATTCAATCTAATTTCATACATCGTATGAAGCAGCATTCCTAAATTCCCAGTAGGAAAACCTTTTGCGTGATACCAAACCAAATAGTGCTCTGGAATATCACAAATCACTCTTCCCTTGTACTTGCCAAAGGGCATTCGAGTTGCAACTAATTGTAATAAAATTGTTTTGTCCATTGCTGCAAATATAGTAAAAAGACTAAATGTTAAAGCATCAAAATCTATTTTCTCTGATTATCTAAACACAAAATTCACAATTATTATATTCTTCTGGCACTCTTTTTGAACAAAAAGCTTTATCTTCGTAAAAAAATATAAGATGAGAAAAATTCTAATATTATTATCTATAGTTTTTGTTGCCACAGCTGTTTACCCACAGTCTGTTGCGGTAAAAAAACCAATGGGGCGTTTTTGGTATAACTGTTTAACTAAACGTGTTGAAAGTCCTAAACGTGATGAACGTAGGATGAAAAAAGGTGTGCGAATTATCAAACGAAAAGATGTATCATCAAATCAACTTTATAAACTTTCGCTTATTTTCCAACAAGATGAATATCGCTTAGGATTTGTAAAAGGAGCATACCCAAGCGTTACAGATAAATCGAATGCAATAATTCTGTGCGATGCTTTTGAAAAGTTCTCACATCAAACAATTATGTGGGAGTATATTAAGCAGCAAAATCCTCGTTATGGGATTGAACCAACCGACATAAACTCCTTTCAAGATTATCTTACAATGAGGGACAGAAAAAAAGACCGTCAGTACGATAAAGATAAAAAGACTGATGGTGAAGATAAGACCAAAGATGCTGATAGTGAGAAAGATACCAAGGTTTCAGAGCCAGAATCCAAAACAGAAATAGTTGAAAAACCCGAAAAACCTATTGACAAACCCGAAGTCGAAAAAGAAATAATTAAGGAAGAAAATAACATCTCATCATCTGAGAAGATTGTTTTTCCTAATGCTGCAATATATTCAGGAACTAATAAAGGTTGCGACAACTATCTAAACGACAAACAATTTGTTGCTTTTGCAAATACTGTATCTCAATTTGAAGATGACGAAGAAAAAGCAAAAATCTGTATGGAATATGTCTATACTTATTGTTTTACAACCGAACAGGTAATGAAACTTGGTGTTATCATAAAGTCTGAACCACATCGCTATATTTTCTTTAAAACTGCTTATCCTAAAGTATATGATAAAGATAATTTTTTACACGTAAAACAGGTCTTGACAACCGATAAGTTTATACACGGAATAAATGAAATCTACGAAGTTCCTAAATCGCCAAAACCTTATGGCGTACCGCTTGAAGTTGTTGCGGAATCGTGTGTCTTAAATGAGCAAGATTTCTCTAAAATCAAATCCGAAATTCGTAAGGAGACATTCTCATCAACTAGACTTGAAACTGCTCAAAGATTGGTTGAGCAATACGAATGTATTAGTTCGGCGCAGGTTAAAGAGTTATTGAGTTTATTCTCGCTCGAAACAGATAAAGTCGATTTTGCAAAGTTTGCCTATCCATTTACAAACGACCCCAAAAACTATAATTTAGTGAGAGATTATTTCACATCTCAATCTGGTAAAAATGCAATTAATGCGATTATGAATGAGTAAGGGTTTGAAATTCGTTTTAATAATCAAAGTAATAGCTAAATTATAAAACTAAATTTCCTTAGATTTTTTTTATATTTGCAGTAGTTAATAACTCTAAATGAAGCATTTTCTTCAGATATTATTTTTGTTGTGTCCAAGTTTTATCTTTGCACAAGATTATCCGCTAACTGGTCATTTCCAAAACCTTAACGAAAAAAGTATCTATTATAATGATAATTCAACTCTTATTCGCCCAGCTACTGGAGTCGAAAATGAAATTTATGATAGCTTAATTTTTACAGTTGAAAAAAACGCTGATAAATCATGGCTAAATAGAAAAGTATTTCGCGAACATCTTTTTGTGCAAAATGATGAGCGATTCAAATTATTACTTGATCCAATTATAGATTTTAGATTAAATAGCCATAATTTTGTTGAAACAGGATATTTGAACACTCGTGGAATTCTATTAAGTGGTAATTTAGATTCAAAAATATATTTTAACACCTCTTTTTATGAGAATCAGGGGGTTTTTCCAATGCAAATTTATGATTATTACGAGTTTTACAGTGTAATTCCAGGTTACGGCAGAATAAAACCTTTAAGCAGAACAAACGAATATGATTTTGGCACCGCTTACGGTAATATTTCTTTTCGAGCGACTGAAAATTTGAATTTCTCATTAGGATATGATAGACTTTTTATTGGTGATGGATATCGCTCAATGATTTTATCAGATTTTGCTGCACCGATGATGTATTTTAAGACTTCTGTTAAATTCGGCAAATTTGAGTACAACAATATTTTTACAAAAGCACTTAATCCAAACTTTAACAATGTGATGGATTTTGATGTGCCAACAAGCATGAATAGTCGTTATCCATCAAAATATATTTCGTACAATACATTAACATATAAACTTAATAATTGGCAATTTTCTTTAATTGAAGCTCTTGTTATGTCAGATGATTTGCCTAATTGGAAAGTGCCAGCTTATACTTTTTCGCCATTTTTTAGAACCGCTTATATTGATTATAAAAAGCAACTGACAAATAATCTTATTGGAGCTAATATTACATGGAGTAATCCGAGTATTGGAGTTTTTTATTCTCAATTTATGTTAGATTCTTGGTATGAAAATTACTCTCCTGATTTTGCTCTTCAATTGGGGTATAAGAATTTTGATTTCTTAAATGTGCAAAATTTATATTTTCAGATGGAGATTAATTATTCTTCAGATTATATTTACACTCATCCAAATAATGAATTGTATTATGGACATTATAACCAAGCTTTGGCACATCCTGCAGGAGCAAATATTACTGAGTTAATTATATTGTCAGCTTACTCTATTAAGCGATTCGAGCTTGTTGGAAAAATCAATTTTTACTACGATTATACAGATTCTTATATATGCAGCGATTTGCGTAATATTGGATTAGTTATTCCTACAAGATCATATATATCTGGTGATTTCCTAAAAGCTGAGGCACAATTAATTTACAATGTAAATCGTGCAAACAAATTACAAGTTTTTTGTTCTTGCGATATTTTTATAGACCATAGAGTTTATGATACTTTTATGTTTTATCAATTGGGTATTCGTACTGCAATTCGAAGTAATTATTACGACTTTTAGATGAAAAGGATTATTGCACATATTGTTTTTATAACAATTGCAACTGCGGTGTTTTCTCAGAATATCCCTGTGCGAGACCCTTATTTCATACGTGACATTGAAAAATCTTCACTGTCTTTAGAAAAAAAACAGCACTCGGCAATAAAACCTTATTATTTTACCGACCATAAAGATGTATGTGTTGATTCTGCTCAATATGAAAAGAGCTTTTTATATTATGGATGGAATAGTAAGTTGGATAAAAAGCCTTCATCATTTTACGCATTACCTGTTTACCAAGTTTTTAATTGGTTTGATGATGATTTTGATTATCGTTATAATCTCCATTTTGGTGGATTATTTGATTACTCTTTAGGCGAAAAATTTGGAGTGAGTTACCAATTATCTTCTTGGATTTTAGATGTCCCCGATTACCAAAAAGAAAAACTTTCAAGTACTATTTATTACAATCTTGGAAAAGCACTTCCTAATAACAGCAGTGTCCTAATCGAAAACGATATCCATATAACGTACTCACCTTATAGCTTTTTAAAATTAGAATTGGCAAATAGCAAAAACTTTTATGGTGACGGATATAGATCGTTTTTACTTTCTGATTTTGCTTCAAACTATCCATATTTTAAACTTGAAACTTCGTTTTTATCAATAAAATACTCTTGTGTTTGGGCTGTACACAAAACATTTTCTGCTAATCCTTTGGAAAATTATTATAAAAATAAGTTTGATGTTTTTCATTATTTAGATTGGAAAATCGGAAAGCGTTTTCATCTTGGACTTTTTGAGGCAATTATTACTACAAAAGATGACTTTTTTGATTTCGAATATTTTAATCCTATTATTTTTTTCCGTCCAGTTGAGTTCTCGCTTGGCTCCGAAGATAATGCGGTTTTGGGAACTAATATAAAATTTATAATTAACGACCGAAATGCAGCTTACGGGCAATTTGTTTTAGATGATATTATTGTTGGACAGCTTATAAATGACATCAGACATAATGTAAATCCAGATTATACTGGTGAATATGGCTGGTTTGCGAATAAATGGGCTGCACAGTTTGGATTCAAATCTTATGATATTTTTAAACTTAAAAATCTTGATTTTTTTACAGAATTTAATATCGCTCGTCCTTATATGTATTCTCATTTTAATCGTGAACAGAATTACTCACATTATAATCAAGCTTTAGCACATCCACTTGGAGCAAATTTTGTTGAGTCTGTGAGCGGAATTTCATATTTAGGGAAAAGATTTATTGTGGATGCAAAATTAATGTATGCAATCATTGGGGCAGATACCACAGGGTCTCATTTTGGACAAAACATCTATAAACCTACAATGGACGGAAACCAAGGATATTCGTATATTGTAAACTCTTATGGAAATATAATTTTACAAGGTGTAAGAACCGAAATAATTACTGCTAAAATTGATATTGGCTTTATTCTTAAAAAAAATAAAAATCTATCTCTAAATCTTGGCCTTTTGATGCGTTATTCAAATCCTGAAATCGGAGATGCAAAAAGTCAAAACTTTGTTTACTTAGGTATAAAATCCAATTTTGTAAAAAGGGAAGTTTTGTATTGAAAATCGATAGAACTATAATGGGATATAGTCACGACAATCGTGCGGTAGCGGTGTTGGTTCAGAACAAAAAAACTTGAGCAATCAAACCTGAAAACTCTAAAAAAAAGCAACAGTGTTCAATTTTTATGTTTTTTTTTGTAAATTTGTCTTAACCTGATTAAGTAAATTTGAAAAAGCGAATAAAATATTTTATAATTATAGCAGTATTTTTTAATACTGTGTTTGATGCTTTTACGCAAGAAACTGACACAATAAAAATAAATGTTACTAATACCGTTTATGATACCGTACAAGTTTATAACAATGTCTATAAATACGATACTATTTACGTTGATCCTTTTATTGACGCGTATGAGCTATCGCCCTCATATACAGGATTTTGGATGAGTTGGAAAACATATTCAAGTAATATTGGAGAGCTTAAAAATCAGAATAATTACACACTCGGATTAGAACTTTCTGCAGTTAAGAATAGATTTTCGTTGTCAGCAGGTTTTTTCTTTACAAAAATTTTAAACGATTTTCAATTTTATGACAAATACGAAATAATTGATAGCACAATAAATTATGATATTAATACAAATTCATATTATGAAATAGACACAACAGGTATCGACTTTTATATAACTGAAGATACTGTAATAATAGACAGCACATTCATTCTTGTTAACGACACTACATTTATATACTTAATAGATAGCACTGAAATAACTACATCTGATACCGTATTTCATACAGTTTATGATACTACTCAAATCGATACAAGTTTTATCAGAACTGGCAAAATACAATATTTTGAAATTCCATTTATTTTTAGATTTAGAGTTTATCAAAGCACTAAAATCGAATTACTTGCTGGAGCTGGAATAATTATTGGGATACTTCAGTTCTCGGAGTTTTACTATCGACAGCAGGGAGAAAACCGTATTGTATTAATCTCAGAGGAAGTCAAAAGAAAAATTATTCCGTCTATTTGGCTATCTGCGAAACTATCGTATTATCCATTAAAGAATGCAGGCGTTTTTATCGAGCCACATTATAATTTGGGGATAATGTCTCTATTTACATCTGAGTCCAAGCTTTTAATAGTGCCTAATCGTTTTGGAGTAAGATTTGGGATTAATTATAAGTTTTGATTTACGATTATCGGGGCAAAAAAGTGGAGAGATGGGACTTGTCGTTCTTACATCAATTGCGATGCACTGAACTTGCCGAAGGGAGCAACGCCAAAGTGTCGAAGTGAGCGAAGCCGAGGTTTTCTTGCTTCAAAAATTTAAACAGTGAACAAAATATTGTAAACAGAACAACAGATTTTTCCCTACGGTCGAAACGCCTGATGTTTAGTGGTGGCAATGAGTCTGCTACAAGAGAATTACAATACAATGATTAAATCTAATTTGTCACTGACTTAACTCCCATATTAAAATGTCATTACGAGCGCAGGGAGAAATCTGTTAATTCTTGAGTATAATTTAAATAATTTACTGCTTTTTTAACTAATACCTCTTCCTGAACGCAGAAAAGTTTAACTACAAGGCATACAAAAGAAAAACAAAGGGTACAAAGGAGGAAGAGTGAAGAGTTAAACTCGCCCACGATACCCCCCCTAACCCTAACGCTGGGTCCAACAGGAGTGTAGGCTTCCCATAAGAGGGAACAACAGGGTGCGGGTAGGAAAAAAGTAAAAAGTGCTGCACATCGCAGCACTCTACACAAAAATCAGATTACAATAATTTAATTTTAGATTTTGCCTCTTTATAGTTTTCTTCAACTTTTGTCCAATCTAAAACATTCCAAATTGCATTAAGATAATCTGGTCGTTTATTTTGATATTGCAGATAATATGCGTGTTCCCAAACATCAATTCCGAGAATTGGGATTCCTCGCACTTTTGCTATATCCATTAAAGGATTATCTTGATTAGGAGTTGAAACTACTGCAAGTTTTCCTTTTTTAGTTAATATTAACCAAGCCCAACCAGAACCAAATTGAGTAGCACCAGCTTTTTCTAATTCAAGTTTAAGATTTTCAAAATTTCCAAACTCTTCATTTATCATTTTGGATAAATCTCCGTCTGGTTTAGATTTTGCATTTGGTGATAGAATATCCCAAAATAGTGTGTGGTTGTAATGTCCTCCACCATTATTGCGTACACCAGTATTAAATTTACTGACATTCAACATAAGATACTCTAGACCATGTTTTTCGGCTTCAGTTCCTTTAATTGCAGCATTAAGTTTGTTTACATACCCTTGATGGTGCTTTGTGTAATGGACTTCCATTGTTTTGGCGTCTATGTGAGGCTCTAAAGCACGATATTCATAATTTAATTTTGGTAATTCATGCACTTGTGCACTTAAACCGCTTGGTATCGCAAAAAAGATTAATAATGTTTTACTAAATATCTGTTTATTCATGACTTTTATATTTTTAATGTTTGATATTATAAACAGGCTTATTTAGAATTTGTTTAAATAGAGGGTTTTTTTTAGCGTTTTTTGATTATTAAGACATGTATAATGGTTTGTCAAATAATAAAGTAAGCAAGTAAAAATGCCTTGTTTATTGTTTGGCAATTTCTAAAACTGTTTTTGTTTATAAATTTAAGAAGTAGCTAAGTATAATTTTTTAACTTTGTAAACTAAAAGAAATTGCATGGATAATTATATTCGTCCTGCTTCGGAAGAATTGACCAATCTTGATAAGGAATTTGAAAAGACCTTACGACCTTTGGATTTTATAGATTTTAGTGGGCAGGAAAATATTGTTGAGAATTTAAAAGTTTTTGTTACAGCGGCAAATATGCGCGATGAAGCTTTAGACCATGTTTTATTGCATGGTCCTCCAGGCTTAGGCAAAACCACTCTTGCGAATATAATTGCTAATGAGTTAGATGTAGGATTTAAAGTTTCATCTGGACCTGTTTTAGACAAACCTGGAGATTTAGCTGGACTGCTCACTAGTTTAGATGCCAATGATGTCTTATTTATTGATGAAATTCATCGTTTAAATCCAATTGTAGAAGAGTATTTATATTCTGCAATGGAAGATTATCGCATAGATATAATGATAGATAAAGGTCCAGCGGCTCGTTCTGTGCAAATACCTTTAGAACCGTTTACTCTTATTGGAGCCACTACTCGTTCGGGTTTATTAACAAGTCCTTTAAGAGCAAGATTTGGTATTAATTGTCATCTTAATTATTATACCACCAAAATTTTAGATAAAATCATTAAACGTTCTGCCTCAATTCTTGATGTTCCGATAATTGATGATGCAGCGGCCGAAATAGCCCGAAGAAGTCGTGGCACACCGCGTATTGCTAATGCACTTTTAAGACGAGTAAGAGATTTTGCTCAAGTAAAAGGAGACGGAACAATTGATATTAAAATTTCAAAATATGCTTTGGAGGCTTTAAATATTGATAAATATGGATTAGATGAAATGGATAACAAAGTGTTGCTAGCAATTGTTGATAAATTTGCTGGAGGTCCAGTAGGATTAAAAACCATTGCTACTGCAGTTGGCGAAGACGAAGGAACAATAGAAGAAGTATATGAACCGTTTTTAATTATGGAGGGTTTTATTAAACGAACGCCACGAGGACGCGAAGCTACCGAAAAAGCGTATCATCATTTGAACAAAACGAATCCTGATATTCAACGAAAATTATTTTAATTATGAAAAAGATTGTATTATTTTTATTCTCAATTATCCTTACTACATTAGGCTTTTCACAAAAATATCACAGCGATATTATTGACGTTAAAGAATATCTAATTGTCCTTGACATTACTGATATTACTGGTGCATATATTGAAGGCTATACAAGTTTACGATTATCGCCAGTGCAAGAAAATACAAATCTATTTTTACTCGACTTGCAAAACCTTGCCATAGATTCGATTACATGCAACCAGTCAGAACTCAACGGATACACATATAACGATACTCTTATAAGCATTGATCTCTCAAATAGTTTTAATCCCACTGACGAAATTACCATTAATGTTTATTATCATGGTAATCCTCAAAAAGACCCATCTGGTTGGGGCGGTTTTTATTTTATGAATGGATACGCATTTAATCTTGGTGTAGGTTTTGACGATATCCCTCATAATTATGGCAGAGTATGGTTTCCTTGTAATGATGATTTTACTGATAGAGCGATATATAAAACAATTATTACTACTCAGCAAAATCATACCGCAGTTTGTGGCGGAGAGTTGATACAGGTTACTGAAAATAATGCTGAGCAAACAAAAACTTATGAGTGGCATCTCGATTATGAAGTACCAACATATCTTGTTTCTGTTGCGGTCGGAGAATACAGGTTACTGTCGCATATTTATGAAGGAATAGAAGCGAATATTCCAGTTGAGTTTTATATTTACCCTGGAGATAGCGTACGAACAGCAAACTCTTTTGTTAATATTGATAGCGTTTTGCGAATTTACGAAACAAAATATGGTGCATATCCATGGAATAGAGTCGGATTTGTTTCGGTGCCTTTTAACAGTGGAGCTATGGAGCATGTAACAAATATAGCTATGGGCAGAGGTTTTATTGACGGGACTCTTAATTACGAAGACTTGTTTTATCACGAATTAGCTCATATGTGGTTTGGAGATTTAATTACTTGCTCCTCGGCAGAAGATATGTGGATAAACGAAGGTTGGGCAACATACAACGAAACTGTTTATAAAGAATACTTATATGGTATCGATGCTGCAAGAAGATCTCGTAATTATTCTCACGAAAAGGTACTTCGTTATTATCATATTGAAGATGGTGGATTTCATCCTCTTTATCCGATGGATCAAAGTCTAACATATTCTAGTACAGTTTATGAAAAAGGTGCAAGTACAGTCCATTCATTACGAGGATATCTTGGAGATGATATGTTTTATAGTGGAATCACTCAATTTTTACAAGAAAACGCCTATACCTCTCTTTCATCTTATGATATGAGAGATTTTCTTACCGATTTTTCTGGGATAGATATGACAGACTTTTTTGATGCCTGGGTGTTTTCTCCTGGATTTATACATTATTCAATTGACTCGGCTATTGTTCAACAAAATGGAGCAGAATATGATGTTAGAGTTTATATGCAGCAAAAACTTCGTGGGCGTGAGACTTATGCTAACTCAAACAGAGTTGAAGTTAGCTTTATGAGACCTGATTATAGTGTGCAAACAGAACTAATGGAATTTGACGGACAATTTGGAGTGCAAACATTTTCAATCCCTTTCGAGCCTGTTTTAACTTTATGTGATTATAACCAAGTTTTAGGTGATGCCACAGTTGACGAAGTCAAGTTTTTAAAGTCAACAGGTTATACACATTATTATTACATGTATTTTATGGCCGATGTAAGAGCAGTAAATGAAAATGATAGTACCTTCTTTCGTGTAACTCACAATTGGGCCGGTCCCGATGCTTTTAAAACCGAAATCCCAGGGCTTAATATTGCTGACCATAGATACTGGACTATCGAAACATTGCAAACAGGGGTGTTTAAAGCAAAAGCACGTTTTACTTACAATAATAGCCTTAATCAAAATGGATATATTGATAATGACTTTATTACAAACAGTCTCGATTCTTTAGTGCTATTATATCGCCCGAATAAAGCTGCCGATTGGAATATTGAGCCTGCAAACCACTCCCCAATACTTAAAACTTTTACTGTTGATTCAGTTAAGTCGGGTGAATACTCTATAGCTTTGTGGGACTGGGATTTATATACAGATATGAGGAATCAGAGGGTTATTGTAAATCTTGCAGATATTTATCCAAATCCAAATACTGGTAATTTTTATTTAAAAACAGAGGAAGATTATTCTGGAACTGCACAAATAATAAATAATATCGGAGAAATTATCTATCAGAAGAGTATTCAAAATACAGATACTAACATTAGGTTTGAGCTTAGAAATATACCAGATGGATTGTATTTTATAAAATTGATTGATGATAAAACTAATAAAGTTATAGTAAAAAAAATAATTGTTCAAAAATAGGATTAAATTATGAGTTTTGTTAAAGAGTTGGAATGGAGAGGCATGATACGTGATATAATGCCAGGAACCGAAGATTTATTAAAGAAGGAATTTGTTACAGCTTATGTGGGTATAGATCCAACAGCAGACTCCTTGCACATTGGTCATTTGGTGAGTATAATGATGTTGAAACATTTACAATTGAGCGGACATAGACCTATTGTGGTATTGGGCGGAGCAACTGGAATGATTGGAGACCCTAGTGGGAAATCTCAAGAACGTAATTTATTAGACGAAAAAACTTTAAGACATAATCAGAAAGCTATTAAAAATCAAATTTCTAAATTTCTCGATCTTGATACCGATAATAAAAACAAAGCAGAATTGGTTAATAATTACGATTGGATGAGCAAGTTCTCATTCCTTGACTTTATTCGCGACATTGGTAAACATCTTACTGTGAACTATATGATGTCGAAAGACTCTGTAAAAAAACGAATAACGGGCGAAGATAAAAGCGGTATGTCATTTACTGAATTTACATATCAGTTGGTGCAGGGCTACGATTTTTTGCATTTGTACACAAACTATGATTGTAAATTGCAGATGGGTGGTAGCGACCAATGGGGAAATATTACTACTGGAGCAGAATTAATACGCCGCAAAATAGGAGGGGAGGCTTTTGCTCTTACCTGCCCCCTTATTACAAAAGCTGATGGCGGTAAATTTGGAAAAACTGAATCTGGAAATATTTGGCTAGACCCCGAACGTACAAGTCCATATTCGTTTTATCAATTTTGGCTTAATGTATCAGATGAAGATGCAGTTAAATACATCAAAATATTTACCATTTTAAACCAAACTACAATAGACAATATTGTAAATCAACATAATGAATCACCGCATTTAAGAATACTTCAAAAACGACTTGCCGAAGAAATTACAACAATGGTGCATTCAAAAGAAGAACTCCAAACGGTAATCGAAGCATCAGAAATCCTATTCGGAAAATCTACAAGCGAAAGTTTAAAAAAACTTGATGAAAGAACTTTTTTAAGCGTATTTGAAGGTGTGCCAATGTACGAAGTAAACAAATCTGATATCGAAAATGGAGTAAATGTTTTTGATTTATTAACAGATTACACAGAGATTTTTCCATCAAAAGGAGAACTCCGTAGAACAATTCAAGGAAACGGATTGAGCATTAATAAAGAAAAGTACACAGACCTTGAAGGAAAAATAAACTCATCATTTTTAATTAATAGTAAATATATCTTAATTCAGAAAGGTAAAAAAAATTACTTTTTGATTTTAACTAAATAATACGAACTTTGTAATAATTACATTGTTATCAAAACCAAAAGCACTATGAAAAATAAAATTACAATTTTAACAATAGTATTATTCCTGCATGGTTTCGTTTTCTTTGGCTTTTCGCAGGAAGATGCTACTACAATTTCGAAATATCAGGAGTTCGCATTATTTATTACTGGGCAGGAGTTTCCAGCATCCAACACTGATACCACAATTGATCGAGCTTTTTGGATAGACTATCAATCTAAAATTAATGAAGACTGGCCAAGTATGGATAGCTCACGCTTAACACCTATGCGTATTTGGAGCAATCAAGTAATAAAACCTCATATAAATGATAGTTTAACATTGTTTTATCCATTTTCTGGCCCAGATTTTTTACATGCCCACGTTCTGTTTCCAAATGCAAGCGATTATCTTTTTCTCGCTCAAGAGCAGCTTGGCGAAATACCTGATATCTCAAATGCAAGTGAGCGAGAGCTTTCAGATTATCTAGATAAGTTTTATTACTCAATACGTGATATTTATAAAAGAAGCTATTTTATTACTGGACGAATGAATACAGACTTACATAATGCAAGTATCAAAGGTGTGCTACCTGTGATAATCTTTTTTATGTCGCAAACTGAACATGAAATACATGACATAAAATATGAAACCTTTGATGCTAATGGCAATTTTAAAGAACTAAAATCAATTACTGGTAGGTTTTCCGCAACTGAATGTGTTAAAATATCATTTAGCGAGGCTAAAAGTGAAAAAATAAAAACACTAAGATACTTTCGTTGCGATATCTCCGATAGTGGTTTTGCATCTACACCGATATTCAAATCATATTTAGACAAACTCGACACGGTAAATACTTATGTCAAATCTGCATCATATTTATTGCATTATGGAACATTTAATATCATTCGAAATATTATATTAGATAATTCTGAAACAGTTTTGCAAGATGATACAGGTATCCCATTAAAGTATTATGACCCTGCAATATGGACTGCAAAACTTTTTGGGGTTTATGTGAAACCAATATCCGATTTTACAAGTCCATACCTTATGCAATCTGACCTTAAAGCAATTTATGACAAAGGAGAAGACATTGATTCATTACCATTTTCGTTAGGATATCATTGGCGAACAGGAGAACAAAATCAAATGTTTTTTATAAGAAACAAAACAGAATAAAACAACTAATAATGTCAAAAAGAGCCTTAAAAAAGGGAACTATGGTTTATCCATTGCCCGCAGTAATGGTAAGTTGTGGATCGACACTCGAAGAATATAATATTATTACTATAGCATGGACAGGAACAATTTGTTCTAATCCGCCAATGTGTTATATATCTGTACGAAAAAACAGACATTCGCACAAAATAATTGCGAAAAATATGGAGTTTGTTATTAACCTAACCAATAGTAAACTCGCTTATGCTACGGATTGGTGTGGTGTAAAGTCTGGTGACAAACACAACAAATTTAAAGAAATGAAGCTTACTCCTGCCAAAGCTCAAGAAGTTTCGTGTCCAATAATTGAAGAATCGCCACTTAATATTGAGTGTAAAGTAACACAAATTATAGAGTTAGGTTCGCACGATATGTTTATTGCAGAAGTTCTTGCGGTTAATGCAGACGAAGCTCACTTTGATAAAGAAACTGACCAGTTTTATCTTGCAAATGCAGAAATGATGTGCTATTTGCATGGTAAATACTATAATGTTGGAAAAAAAATTGGTAAGTTTGGGCATGCTGTTCAAGGTACAGGTAAAAAGAAAAAATAAGGTTTACAATTATAGTTGTGAACATTTGCTTGTTTTATGTGTTATGAAGGTAAAATTATATTATGGACACAGTTGATATTAAATGGAATGAACAAATGTCTTTCACTGTTGATGTGGATGGACACTCGTGTGTAATTGATGCAAAAACAGATGTTGGAGGATTAGATGAAGGACCAAGACCAAAACCCCTGTTGTTATCTGCTCTTGGTGGTTGTACTGCAATGGACGTGATTTCTATTTTGCGAAAAATGCGGATTGAACCAGAAAGTTTTCAGGTTGTTGTTGATGGCGAGTTAACAGAGGAGCATCCAAAACATTATCACACAATTATTATAAAATATGTTTTGATAGGGGAAAATATTAAGCCCGAAAATGTTAAAAAAGCAGTTAAACTTTCAGAAGAGTCTTATTGTGGAGTTAGCCATGTGCTAAAAAAAGCAATAGAAATAAAGACTGAAATATATATAAATGGGGAAAATATTGAGTAAAAATTATATTTCCTCATCTTTTACATTTGTCAGTAGCACAGACACTCTTGTGTCTTTTTTTTTAACTTATTCTCTAACTTCAATATCGGTTTTTTTTGTTTGATATATTCCAGAGCATGATGCTCCAGCAGAGCTTGTTTCTTGAGGAGTTATTTCGGTTTTTCTTCTTAGATATATGGTGTTTGTTCCGACACTTAACCTATTCGTCTGGTTAGCTGGAATTATAATTGATGTTGCACCTGATGTGTTTTGATAAACGTTTATAAAATCATCTTCCAATATACCGTCGATATAAATAAGAATGCTTTCTTCTTGAGCAAGTGGCTCTCCAATAAAATCAAGTGTAAATGAGTTTCCTTTTATTATTGTGTCAGGATGTTCTGGCAATCCAATTTCGTTGATGTAAATTTCATTAAGAAAACTATTCATGTCGGTATCTGTAAATATATACCTCGCAGAGTCTATAAAACCCTCAAATTCTTTTTCATAGTAAGCCAAGGCTGATTTGAAGCGTAGTAGTTGGTTATTACAAATAATCTTGCTTGGGTCAGATAACTCTAGTTTTGTTCCAGTAATGCCTCCAAAAAAGAAGGAAGCCCGTGCATAAGTAATATCAGCTGATTGATTATATACCATTTCGTAATTTACGTATATTCTATCCTGATTAACATCCGAACTGTTTTCACGCTCACATGAACTAAAAACAAATAAAGCTGCTGCAAAAACAATGCTTATTAAAACTATCTTTTTCATATTTATTTCATTTGGTTCAACAAATATACAAATTTTTAAAACTCGATTTGACAAATCTTGGTTTTTTATTCATATCTTTAATAATAATATTTGAAACGAATCCAACAGTTTTGCACAACTCTACAATCTCTTTTGAGAATTTTTCGTTTATTTCCAACCACAACACACCAGTAGGTTTTAGTAATGTCTTTGCTTTATTTATTATGGCATGATAAAATACAAGAGGATTTGCATCTGTAACAAAAAGAGCTAATTTTGGCTCAAATTCTAACACATTAGCGTGCATAAATTGCTTCTCTGACATAGTAACATAAGGCGGATTACTAATTATTACATCAAGCTTTTCGTTAATAGGAATCTCAGTCTCTGAAAGAATATCAAAATTTATAAATTCAAGGTTTACATTATTTACCTCAGCATTTTTTTGTGCAATTATTAAAGCTTCTTTCGAGACATCCAATGCAAAAACTTGCGAATTTCCCAGTTCTTTTTTTAAACATATTGGAATACATCCAGAGCCTGTGCCAATGTCAAGAATTTTAATTGATTTCTCTTTGTGTTCTTTAATAATACTATCAACAAGTAATTCTGTTTCTTGTCGTGGGATTAGAACATTTTTATCCACAAAAAATTTACTGCCATAAAACCAGGCTGTATTAGTAACGTATTGAACTGGTTCTCCTTGTTCTAATCGTATTTGATTTTTTGTAAGTTTTAGGTAATTCTTTTCGGATATCATTTCATCTTTAGCCAATAGAAAGTCGGTTCGACTAAATTTTAGCATTTCACAAATATAAAATTCCGAAATAGCTCTCGCCTCATCTTTCGAATATCTTTTCTCTAGAGATTTAATTAATTGGCTATTAAACTTTTGTAGCTTTATCACTTTTGTTATTTGAGACAAATTTAATAAAATGATTCGAAATAATTTGAAAACAAAACGGCATTTTTTTAAATATGGCACTGTATTTGGTTTTTGTGGATTGGTAACTTTTTGAAAATGTCTGAATTTTCTCCGGTGGTTGTTTCCAAATGATTGCCGGAGTTTTTATTTACAGATTTTATCTAATAACTTCAAACTTGCCAGATTTTAAAACTTTGATTATATCCGAACTTTTTGCTGAGCTAAATTCATTCAGTTGAATTGGAACTATATAATCGACAGCAATTTTAATTTCATTAACGATATTAAAAAAACCTAATGGAGGTCTTTGGCCAGCTAAATTTGCCGATGTTGAAACTAAAGGCTTATTATATTCACCAAGTAACTGTTGACAAAAACCACATTTAGTTATTCTTATAGCTATTGTGCCATCTGGAGCAACAATGTTTGGAGCCAAGTTTTTTGCTTTAGGATAAATAATTGTTAGCGGTCCTGTTGATGCCTCAATTAACTGATAAGCTACTTCTGGAATTTTTTCTACGTACTTTTCCAACATTTCGACATCTTTCACAAGAATAATCATACTTTTACTCTCAACTCTTTGTTTAATTGCATAAATAGAAGCAATTGCATCAGCATTATCGGGGTCACAGCCTAAACCCCAGATAGTATCAGTTGGGTATAAAATGACACCACCTGAATTTAACACATTAATAGTTTCTGCAATTATCTCTTTCATATATTTTGGTAAAATTTCATTATGTTAGAACTAACAAGTTTATTATCAAAAAGTTTAAGCCTTTGAGTTCCTTCTCTTACAAGATTTTGAGCTAATTCAGAACTATCCAAAACTGATCTAATCGCGATCCCGATATGCTTTGAGTTTAGTGGATCAACCTGAATAGCAGCATCTCCTGCAATTTCGGCAGGACTTCCTACATCAGATGTAATAACAGGTACACCTGAACTAAAAGCCTCAAGTATTGGTATTCCAAAACCTTCATATAGCGAAGGAAAAATAAATAGTTTGCAATTCTGATAAATTGATGGCAATTCATCATTGTTTACATTGCTTAAAAAATGTATGCGATCATTCATATTATGTTCATCTATATAAGCTTTTAGTTTCTTATAATAAGATGTTTTTCGTCCAACAAAAACAATATCTGTTTTTATGTTGAAATAGTAAACAGCTTTGATAATATTTAGTGCATTTTTGCGGGTTTCAAGTGTACCAACATTAAGAATATAATCGTTTTTTAAACCATATTTATCTAATACTTTCTGCGAATTTTCAGCATTTGCTTTTTGCGTAAATGCCTGATTACAAGATTGATATATTACTTCTATTTTATCATCTTTTATTCCAAAATGCTTAATAATATCTTTTTTTGTATGCTCACTAATTGCAATTATTTTATCGGCAACTTTACAAGCATGCGAAAACTTTTTTAAATACAGTTTTCTGTCGATAATTGGATATAGTTGTGGGATTTCTAAGAAAATTAAATCATGAATTGTAACAATTTTTTTAACAGAAGTTTTTTCAATACCAAATGGTAATTCGTTACTCAAGCCATGATAAATATCTATGTCAGATTCGACAATATCTTTTGTTATTGAAAATGTTCTCCAGTAAGTTTTTCCAGCTTTTAAATTTGTTTTTGGGCTGATAACATTCTTTGTGTATTTTTCTTGCAGTAGGTTTGTTTTTTGCTCTGGACTAAACATAATATACTCATGCTCTGGAAAATTATTATGTAGCGATCTAATAACATCTCTACTATAATTTCCGAGTCCACTTTTGTTTTGGAATGCTCTTTTTGCGTCGAAACCTATTTTCATTTTAATATTTAATTCATTAAGTCTTAGCGTATTAGTTTTTAATTATCTCAGGATATTGTTGCCAAATTTCGCCATTAAGTTCTTTTCCATTCTAAAAATAAAACCATAAAAATTTACACTGCAACTTCATTATCTCTCAAAGCATCATTAAGCGATGTTTTTTTATCTGTTGATTCTTTTCTTTTCCCAATAATTAAAGCACAAGGCACATTATACTCACCAGCTGGGAATTTTTTAGGTAGAGTTCCAGGAATTACAACTGAGCGTTCGGGAACATATCCTTTATATTCTATAGGTTCGCTGCCTGACACATCAAATATTTTTGTTGATCCAGTTATTACCACATTAGCACCTAAAACTGCTTCTTTGCCAATATGCACTCCTTCTACAATAATACATCTCGATCCAATAAAACAATTATCTTCAATAATTACTGGGGCGGCCTGTACAGGCTCCAATACTCCACCAATACCAACTCCACCCGAAAGATGCACATACTTCCCAATTTGAGCACATGAACCAACAGTTGCCCAGGTATCGACCATGGTGCCTTCGCCAATATATGCACCTATATTTACATAAGATGGCATCATTATTACTCCAGGCGACAAATATGAGCCATATCTTGCTACTGCGTGCGGAACAACTCTAACATCTAATTTATCATAATTGTTTTTCAATGGAATTTTATCGTGATATTCAAAAATACCAACTTCAATTTTTTGCATTTTTTGCAAAGGGAAATATAATATAACTGCTTTTTTTACCCAATCGTTTACTTTCCATTTATTTTTGATTTGTTCTGCAACTCGAATTTTACCTTTATCCAAAAGCTCAACAACTGCCCTAATGGCTTTAATTACAGACTTTTCTTTCAATAATTTGCGATTTTCCCAAGCGGACTCTATGTTTTTTTTGTAATCTATTAGCATGGCATCAATTTTAAAACTCAAAATTAGTAAAATTGATTTAAAGACATAGACTATTACCAATGAAATTTAATAAAATAAAAAGTGAATGAGGAAGAGAGAAGATTGAAGAGAAAAATAGATAAAAAAAGCAATCGGAGGCTGAGGGTTTTGACTTGCCAAAATGTCTCGAAGCCACCGATTACTTTTTTGTTAAATTTTGTACTCTTTGCAGCATTGGAGGGTGCGAATAGGAAGTAAATACAACCCAAGGATGTGGTGTTAGGTTACTCATATTATGCGAACTTAGTTTTTTAAGTGCAGTAATTAAATGTTCTGAGAGTCCGTAGTTCGCAGCAAAGTCATCGGCTTGAAACTCAGCTCTACGACTAAAATATGCGGATACAATTCCAATTACTGATGATAAAGGGCTGTAAATAATTCCAAATGCTATCAGAGCAATATGAAAGCTTGCCGCATTAACGCCTAAAGCCTGAGATAATGGATCGCTTCCTACAAACAAACCAAAAATAAACAATGTTACACCAGTTTCAAGGATTGAAGTAAATAAGGATTTGTAAATATGTTTATGTTTATAATGTCCAATTTCGTGAGCCAATACCGCAACAATTTCATCTGTTGTCATTTCTTTAATCAAAGTATCATACAACACAATTCGTTTTTTTGGACCCATTCCGCTAAAATAAGCATTTGCTTTTGTTGATCTTTTAGAGCCGTCAATTACAAAAATATTAGAGATGTTAAAACCAGCTTTTTTACCAAATTCCATAATAGCGGTGCGGAGTTCTCCATCTTCAAGTGGAGTTTGTTTGTTAAACAAAGGCACAATCAAAGTTGAGTAAAACATATTCATAAATATAGAAAAGGCAACAACAATTGCCCAAGCATAAAGCCAAAACCAATCTGGGTTTAAGTCATAAAACAATATAATAATCGAAAAAATTCCAGCCCCGATTATTCCCATAAGAAACAATGATTTTATTTTATCTAAAATAAATATTTTTGGCGTAATTTTATTAAAACCATATTTGTTCTCAATTACAAAAATATTATACAGAGCAAACGGCATTGATAAAATATCCATTGCAAAAAATATGATTGCAAAAAACAGCAATGGCTTTACAATATAATGCTCCGAAATATTACCCGCAATTCCATCAACAAAAGCAAAACCATCGAAAAGTAACATCAAAACAATCAAAACAAAGCTAAAAATTGAGCTTATTGTTCCAAATCGGTAGTTTTCGGTCTTATATCGCTGCTGCTTTTTGTATTTATCGAAGTCATAAACATCTTTAAGCTCTTCAGGAATTGGCTTATTAAACCATGATGCATTAAGAAAATCAAGAATTTGCTCAAAGAAAAAACCAAGAACAATAATTGCAAGTATAATAATAAAGATTAATTCGCCAGTCATAATTATTTTTTTTTACAAAAGTACGAAAACAACAATGCTATTCAATAAAAGTTTATAATTTATCGCTTATATGGTTAAGAGGTTGTGAAAATAACCTTATCCATCAATACTATTTTTCATAAAATGCAGGTTTTTACTTTTATATAAGTATTTTTATTAATTTTGCAGCATGAACATAAAAAAGTCGCTCATATTAGTTTTTGCTATTTTATCCTCAAGCATAGTTTTTGGGCAGGTAAAAGACAGCAGCCTCAATATTTGGCAGTGTGAAATAAACTATTCGTTTCAAGTTCCTGGCGGCGATATGGCTGATAGATTTGGAGTTAATTCAACAATAGGCGTTGGACTTAATTACAAATTCAAATCGAATTGGACAGTTGGTTTTGAAGTAAGTTATTTATTTGGTGGAATCCTCAAAGATAGCAGTAGTGTTTTAGAAGGTCTAATGACCAATAACGGGGAAATTATTAACGAACATGGCGAATACGGTACTGTATTACTAACGGAACGCGGATTTTATTCTGGAATTAAACTTGGTAGAGTTTTTCCTGTTGGAAAGTCAAATCGTAACTCTGGAATTGTTTTTAATGTAGGTGCGGGTTTGTTGCAGCATCACATTCATATAGAGAACAAAGACAATAACACACCTCCAGTTTTGGGCGATTATAAAAAAGGATACGATCGTTTAACAAATGGTTTAAGTATGCGTGAGTTTGTTGGATATCAATATTTAAGCAATAAAAACGCTTTGAATTTTTATATCGGACTTGAATTTTATCAAGCATGGACTAAATGCCGGAGAGATTTCAACTTTGATACTATGGAACGTGATGATACACCACGAAACGATTATCTTTTCGGCATCAGAGCTGGGTGGATTTTGCCTATTTACAAAAAAAACCCTAACAAATTTTATTATTATTAATGATGTTGCTATTTTACAAAATTGCCACAAGACTTTACTTTTTCGGAATTAAAATAGCTTCAATATTCAATGTTAAGGCTGCTGCCATAATAACAGGACACAAAAACTGGCGACAAAAATTAGCAGAACAAATGGAACCAAACTCCGAATATATATGGATGCATTGTGCATCATTGGGGGAGTTTGAGCAAGGAAGACCATTAATAGAAAAATTCAAATCCGATCCTCTAACAAAAAACTATAAGATTATTCTTAGCTTTTTTAGTTCGAGCGGATACGAAGTACGCAAAAATTATCAATTTGCCGACATCGTTTGTTATTTACCTTTCGACACAAAAAAGAATGCACGAGATTTTGTAAAAATTACAAATCCTAATTTTGCTGTTTTTGTAAAATATGAATTTTGGCATTATTTTCTTGATGAGTTAAATTCTAAAAATATTCCTGCTTATATCATATCTGCGATATTTAGAGAAAAACAATTGTTTTTTAAACCTTATGGCAAGTTCTTCTTAAAAACTCTACATACGTTTAAACACATATTTGTACAAGACGAAAACTCTAAGCAATTATTGACAGATAAAAACATAACTAATATTGACGTATGCGGAGATACCAGAATGGATAGGGTTATCCAAATTGCATCTGAAACATATGAAAATGTTTTTTTAGAAGAATTTTCGAGAGGAAAACATACTATTGTTTGTGGTAGCACTTGGCCAGAAGACGAGGGAATCTTATCACAATTTATAAATGCGTCTGATAAGAAATTCAGATTTATTATTGCTCCTCACGAGGTTAATAATAAACATATAAGAGGCTTATTGCAATTAATTAATAAGCCAGTAATATTTTATTCCGATATTACTAATCAAACACCTAGTGATTATAGCGTTGTGATTGTTGATGTAATAGGCTTATTGTCAAAGCTTTATCGATTTGGGGAAATTGCCTTTGTAGGTGGCGGTTTTGGAAAAGGTATTCATAATATATTAGAGGCTGCAGTTTATAATATTGCTGTTGTTTTTGGACCTAATTACAAAAAATTTAAGGAAGCTGACGATTTGGTTGAGATTGGTGCTGGTTTTAGCATAAAAACGCTCCATGACTTAACAAATATAATAAATAACATTACTAATAATAAATTATTTGTGTCTGACACGCAAATTAAGGCAAAAGCTTACATAAGCCATTCTTCTGGTTCTACGCAACATATCTTTGACAAATTGCATTTAATCGGTGAATTTTAGCAATTTCCGTAAGTCTTTTATATGAATAAATTGTTAATTACTTTTATTTAGACAGCTTAAAGTAAAAGCATGTATCACTTTGATATTCAGGAGAATGCCGTGAATAATATAGGGCTTTAGATAAATTGAACATTTCATTGTTCAAAAGAATTATAAAATAGTTGTAATACCCAAAAGTATCAATGCTTTATGCGGTTAATATTTTTTTTTGTCAAAAAGCTTGTAATTGTTTAAGTGTCTGATTTTGCGATTCTTACATGTGTCATTATTTTTTGCTCTTTTAGATGTTAATAACCTATCCTTTTTATTTGAAAAAAATAGTATATTTTTATAATGCCAAATTCATCCAATATAATAGGATGAGTTTTTATTGAAAAAGAGAATTATTAAAATTCATAAAAATATTAACATACAAACATTATCAGAACTATGTATCTGAAGGAAAAAATGAAAGAACAAGATTTAAAAAAAGAAATTAAAAAAAAGACCTTTACTGATTCGGAGGCTATGCTTGCAAGTCAGGATTACTTTAAAGGAGACCAGTTGGCAGCTCGAGTATGGATTAATAAATATGCGTTAAAAGATTCTGATGGAAATCTTTACGAACTTACTCCTGATGATATGCACCGTCGTTTAACAAGAGAGATTTCTCGTGTTGAGCAAAAATATGATAACCCAATGTCGGAGGAGTTGATTTACAGTTTACTAAAAGACTTTAAATATATTGTTCCTCAAGGTGGTCCCATGTCGGGCATAGGAAATAATATGCAAATTGTCTCATTATCAAATTGTTTTGTTATTGGACATACTAAGACAACCGACTCGTACGGAGGTATATTAAAGATTGATCAAGAACAGGTGCAACTAATGAAACGCCGCGGTGGTGTTGGACATGACTTGTCGCATTTACGTCCCAAAGGATCTCCTGTAAAAAACTCGGCTTTAACCTCAACAGGGATTGTGCCTTTTATGGAAAGATACTCAAACACAACTCGCGAAGTTGCTCAAGACGGTCGTCGTGGTGCACTAATGCTTAGCGTATCTGTTAAACACCCTGATAGTGAGGATTTTATTGATGCAAAATTGACGCATGGTAAAATTACTGGAGCAAACGTATCAGTAAAAATTACCGATGATTTTATGAAATCATTAACCGAAAAGAAAAAGTTTGTACAACAATATCCTATTGACGATATATCTCCAACATTTATAAAAGAGGTGGATCCCGAGAAGATTTGGAAAAAAATAATTCATAATGCTTGGAAATCTGCTGAACCAGGTATTTTATTTTGGGATACTATTATTAATGAGTCTGTGGCTGATTGTTATTCAGACCTTGGTTATAAGACCGTTTCAACAAATCCATGCGGTGAAATTCCTCTTTGCCCTTACGACTCATGTCGTCTTTTAGCTATAAATTTATATTCTTATGTTGACAACCCATTTCAAAAAACTGCTAAATTTAATTTTGCTAAATTTACTGAGCATGTTGGGTATGCCCAAAGAATCATGGACGATATTATCGATTTAGAACTTGAAAAGATTGATGGTATTTTAGCAAAAATCAATTCTGATCCCGAAGATATGGAGATTAAAAGAATTGAGCGAAAACTTTGGGAGAATATCAAACGAAAAGCCGAAGAGGGTAGAAGAACAGGAATCGGTATCACTGCTGAAGGCGATATGCTTGCATCATTAGGGCTGAGATACGGCTCAGAAGACGCAACCGATTTTGCCACCGAAGTTCACAAAACGCTTGCTATTGAAGCATATAGATCTTCAGTAAATATGGCAAAAGAACGCGGCTTTTTTAGTATCTACGATGCTCAGCGTGAAAGAAATAACCCGATGATTAAACGTATCAAAGAAGCAGACCCAAAACTTATCGAAGATATGGAAACTTGGGGAAGAAGGAATATTTCTTTGCTAACAATCGCTCCCACAGGTACAACAAGCTTAATGACACAAACAACTTCGGGTATTGAACCAGTTTTTCGCCCATTTTATAAGCGTCGCAGAAAAGTGAATCCTAACGATCCTGAGTCAAGAATAGATTTTACTGACGATCAAGGCGATAACTGGGAAGAATATAATGTTTTTCATCATAAGTTTATAACATGGTTGCAAGTTAACAACTATAATGTTGAGGAAGTGAAAAATTATGATTCTAAAACACTTAATGAACTTGTAGCAAAATCGCCATATTATAAGGCAACTGCTGAAGATATTGATTATATAGCAAAAGTAAAAATGCAAGGCTCTATTCAAAAATGGGTAGATCACAGCATAAGTGTAACCATAAATATGCCCGAAAATGCTTCAGAAGAAACTGTTGGAGACTGTTATTTAGAAGCATGGAAATCTGGTTGTAAAGGAATAACTGTCTATCGGGAAGGTTCAAGAGACGGCGTGTTGGTTTCAAATAACGATAAAGACAACAAGCATCGAAAAAACATCGAACTTAAAAGGCCTAAAGTGCTCGAAGCAGATATAGTTAGATTTCAAAATAATAAAGAAAAATGGATTGCATTTATTGGTCTTATGGATGGTTCGCCCTACGAAATTTTTACTGGTCGTGTCGAAGAGGATGTCCTTAATGTTCCTACTGCTGTGGACTGTGGACAAATAATAAAAATGCGTTTCGAAGACGGCACCTCAAGATATGATTTCCAGTATAAAAACAGGTATGGATATATGACAACTTTTGAGGGTCTCTCCCATACTTTTGATAAAACTTATTGGAACTATGCAAAACTTATTTCTGGTGTGCTTCGCCACGGAATGTCGATAGATAAAGCCGTAGAACTCGTTTCGTCATTAGAATTAGATAGTGATAATATTAACACTTGGAAAAATGGTGTCGAAAGAGCATTACGTAAATATATCCCAAATGGTACAAAAGCCTCCAAAAAAGGTGACAAATGCCCAAGCTGTAGCATGGACGACACATTAGTTTATCAAGATGGCTGTGTTATTTGTTCGGACTGCGGATATTCAAAATGTGGATAAAGAGTTTAGAAGTTGATTGTCAACTTACTTTTCTACATTCCTTATATGTCTTAGTGAGCTTAAAAAGACTGTTCCACAAACAGTCTTTTTTTCTTTTTTACCTGAGTTTTGTGTAACTTTTAAAGTGCAGATTAATGTGAAGAGCAGAAGATTCTGCTCGAATTATTATATTATATGAGGGCTTTATTGTTAATCCAAAAGTAGAAATTAACTAAATAAAATAATATCTTACATTTGATTTTGGGTCTTAGACTCCGCAAATATGCCTCATTTTTTTATCCCCAATTCCTTATAAGCTCCGTCTATACCATACTTAATAGCTTTATCTGCAAATTGCTTGTGTGTGTTATCTCCTTTTAGCATTAATATTTTTGCTTTTATCAAATATGCATAAGCATTTGTATTGTCCTTTTCAGTTATTGAGTTGCATATTGCAAGAGCATCATTCAATTTGGCTTCACTGTTTTTTAAAAGTTTTAGATTTGGGATTTTCATCCTCATAGATTTTATTGGCTCATAATATTCAAACTCAAGGGAATTAGGTTTATATTTGCAAGCCTCTAATAGCTTAACAAGAGCTTCATTATTAAAGGATTGTTGATAAAAAGGATTTTTGTCTTTAGCAATATTAAATTGCTTTACTGCATTTTGATTATTTCCTTGAAAAATATAAATAAGCCCTTTTAGATTATAAATAAATTCTTTTCCGTCAAAACTCTCCATAGTCTCAGCCAATTCGATAGCTTTATTAACTTTTTGCATGGCCGCTTCTGCATCATGATTATTGAGCTGAATCATTGCTAAACCAAAATCAGATTTGACAATATAAGAGTTTGCAACAAATTTAATATCCTCATCACTAAGTTTAATACTGTAAAAATCCATAACCTCTGCTTCTAGCAAATTTTTATTTTGCAAGCTACTCTCAAAAAAAATAGAAGCATTTTTATAATCATAAAGAGCGATATATGCTGAGGCTTTAAGATTATCAAGGACAGCACTTTTTGCAATTTGTTGAAATCCGGCATTCACAATTTCTATCACTTTTAAATACTCAGTATTATTAAATGCTCGCAATGCTCTGATAAAATAATAAGGCATAAGACTATCATTGCAATATTTTAAGTTTGTGTTGCGTATTTCGGAAGCCTTTTCAATTTGATCGGCAGGTATAAGAGACAATGCTTTTTCATAAGCTTCGCAATAATCTTCAAATCTGTTAGTCTGAAAATGTAAATCACCAAGATTAGTGTAGGCCATATATGAGTTTGGAGCAATTTCAAGGGATTTTTTTACACTTTTCTCTGCAAGATCATACTCAAGACGGCTAAAATGTATTGAAAATTTTAGATAATAAAAATCGGCAATCGTACTGTCCAAACTGATAGCCTTGTCTATATCTATCAATGCCTCATCAAGAACATTAAGACCCATTAAAATATACGCACGATAATAGTAATAATCAGGCATTTCTGGGTCTAATTCTATCGCATCTGAAAGATCGCTATATGCAAAATGAACCTGGTTTGTTTGAATATAAAAATTTGCCCGTGTTATTAGATAATCGGTATTTGTATTATCGAGGTGAACAGCTCTTGTAAAATCAAGCATAGCATTGTCAGCATCCTTACGTGCCTGATAAATTAAACCTCTAGTCATATACAAATGCGCCGTTGTGTCGCTTAGTACTAAACCTTGACTTACAGTCTCCCAGGCGTTATCTAAATCGCCTAATTCGAACCACGCTCTGGCACAATGAGAATAACAATTTATGCAATTTGGATTAAGCTCAATAGCTTTATTATAACTATTTATGGCGGAGCTGTATTCTGACAAATTTAAAAATGAATACCCAAGACTTTGCTGATATTTATAATTATTAGGCTCGGTAGCGATTAGCGGATTTAAAATTGAAATTGCCTCCTCAAATTGAAAACTATCCATAAGATTTTCGGCCTCTTTGTATTGTTCGTCATTTGATTGCGAAACAGCTGGTATTCCAGACATCACAAGTAAAACAGCACATAATATTTTTAAATATTTCATAAAACAAATTTTAGATTGTCAAAGTTATAAAAATTAAATGAAAAACTGATAATTGCGCTCCAGTAATATGTTCACAGTTCAGTTCATCAACTGTTTCAGACATTAGCAATTTATACAAATCCGTCGGATAGCCAAGAACCGAGAACAGTTTTTCTGTGTCTCTGTGAAGTGCTGATAACTCAGATAAATAGTTTATATATTGCGATGAAATTAAATTTTTCTTAAAATAATGCTTCTGTTTTTATCTAAATATACAATCTCAAATCCAAATTTTTGGCTAATATATTCAAAAGTATCAAGTGAATAAAAGCAAACATGAGTGGGGTCTTTTATGTAGTACCAATCTAAAAAATTATCGGGATTTACGTTAAACTCGGTCATTATAGACAAATAACCGCCTGGTTTAAGATGAGAAATGATTGTTTCAAGTTCTTTGGAAGGGGAGAAAAAATGCTCAAAACACTCTGTGGCAAAAATAAAATCATATTTTTTATTCAAAAGACTAGGAAAGAAAAATGGGTCATAATAGTCGCATTCTATATTTTGTAGGTTTAGAAGTTTAGACAATACAGAATCAGGACCACAGCCGTAATCCAGTCCATGCATGGTTTTGTTGATGTATGTTAAACTTGGTTCGATAATGCGATTCAAAAACTCAACATAGCCTTTTGCTTCGATGTTATTTTGATGGAGGGCGTATCTTTTTTTTTCTTCATCTGCACCTAGATATGAATTGGGAGAAAGAAAAACCAATTTGCAAACAGAACAGAAAAAATAAATATTGTTATTAAAAGGTTTTTTTTCAAATGTAGATGTGTGATTATTGCATAAAGGACATTGCATAATTTGGTTTTTTTATTTCGTTCGTTCTTAGTTCACTCCCAACTCTAGTTCACTCCCCACTCCCCTTATTTCATCAACTCATACAGCTCATAAGTATTAATTATCTGGATATTTTTCGCTTCGGCTCTAATAATATTATCATTGTGCAGCTCTCTTATTGCTCTGCTAAGAGAGGGGCGGGTAACTCCAAATATTTCTGCTAACTTTGATTGCGAAAACGGTAAGGTAACATAATTAGAGTTTGAGTTTTTTGCTAAATTTAAAATATAAAACGCAAATTTTCCTTTAATACTGTGGAAGGACAAAAACTTTAACTTCTGAGATAAAAATTGGGCCCTACCCGAAATGTTATTCATAAAGTTTGTTAGGAGCTTGTCGTTCTTTTGCATCATTTTTACAAACTCTGATTTAGGAATCTTTAATATTTCGGTTTTTGTTTGTGATATTATATTTACTGGAAAAGTATTGTTTTGCCCAAAAATAAAAGCTGGAGCAAGGGGACGTGGGCTTTCAATTTCTTCAATTATTACAGTTTTGCCACCAATGTCAATCATTTCTCCTCGACTTATACCATTTATTACTATCATAAGATGTTCAACATTGTCATCTTGATAAGCAATTAGATCTCCAGGCTCGTAATACTTGGTTTGGTAAAAAATCCCATCCAAAATATTTAACACCTCCGCAGGGGAAATGCCTTTAAAAAGTGGGCTATTTGATAATTTTTCATTCATATTCAGGTAATCTCGTGCAAATATGCAAAATAGTTTCAATTTTGTAACAATTGTTACACATCGACAACATTAATCGTCGTAATTTTGTTTCAAAGTTAAAATAAAATTTAAAATTATGATACGCGAAATTGTTAAAATAGACGAAGATAAATGTGACGGTTGCGGTTTATGCATTCCAAATTGTCACGAAGGTGCTTTGCAAATCATAGATGGCAAGGCAGTATTGGTTAGCGATTTGATGTGTGATGGTCTTGGGGCATGTTTAGGACATTGTCCGCAAGGAGCTATCGAAATTGAGACTCGTGAAGCTGCTCCGTATGATGAAGTAGCTGTAGTTAAGGATATTATACCTAAAGGAAAAAATGTGATGGTTGCTCATTTGAGACATCTCAACGATCATAATGAACATGATTTTTTCAGACAAGCAATTGAATATCTTGAAGCTAATCGCAAAGATTTACCGTGGGATTTAACTGAAGTAAAGTCTGAAATTCATAAAATTAGAACTGAAAAGTCTTCATCTTGTGGATGTTCTGGTTCTGCCGAAAAAACTTTTAACTCTGCTCATGATTGTCAATCTCTCGGCGACGTGCCTTCTGCATTAACTAATTGGCCAGTAAAAATGCACTTAGTAAATCCAAACGCTCAGCATTTTAAAAATTCAGATCTTCTTTTAGCTGCTGATTGTGTAGCTTTTAGCATGGGCAATTTTCATCAAACAATATTAAAAGGTAAAACTATGGCAATTATGTGTCCTAAGTTAGATACCAGAACAGAAGCCTATGTTGAAAAAATCACAAGCTTAATCGATGATGCTAAAATAAATACAATTACGGTAGCTATGATGGAAGTGCCATGTTGCAATGGCTTATTACGATTTGTGCAACTGGCTTTACAAAAGGCAAAACGAAAAGTGCCAGTAAAAATCATTGTGGTATCAGCAGCAGGGCAAATATTAAATGAAGAGTGGTTGTAAATTCTCGTTACCTCACGATTGTATCGTGCGGTAGAGAAAATCCGAATTAAAATAATATAAAAAAATGTTTATCAATAGAATTAGTATTTGGAACAGAATGTTCGGGAGCAAGGCTTTCGAAGTGTTGAAAATCAAGGCGTTTGCTTTTGCAAATAACTGTTTTCAACACGAGAGTAACACAGCTGTCAGACATTCTGGGCAAATACTATATTATTAACTAAAATAGGAGAAATAAATTATGTCAATGTTTTGTTTTCAATGTCAAGAAGCAGCTAAAGGAACAGGCTGTACAATTAAAGGTGTCTGCGGAAAAACAGACGAAGTTGCTAACATGCAAGATCTTTTGATCTATGTTACAAAAGGAGTATCTATTTTTGCTCAAATGGCAAGAGAAAAAGGTATAGTATCAAAAAATGTAGATCATTTTGTATTTGATGCTTTGTTTACAACTATTACTAATGCGAATTTCGATTATGATGTAATAATTGGTAAGGTAAAAAATGGTCTTAAAGTTCGTGAAGAAATCAAAAATGAGTTTATTAAGGCAGGTGGAACTGTGCCTGAGAAACTTCATTCATCTGCAACTTGGACAGCTAATACTGACGAGGAATTTGAGAGAAAATCAAAACTTATTGGAGTATTATCTATCGAAAATGAAGATATACGTTCATTAAAAGAATTACTAACTTATGGTCTTAAAGGTATCGCAGCTTATGCCGAACATGCTTTTAATCTTGGTTTTAATAACGATGAGGTACACAGCTTTTTACAAAGAGGACTTGTTGCAACTACCGAAGATAAAACTGTTGATGAGTTAGTCGCTTTAGTTCTTGAGTGTGGTAAGTTTGGTGTTGATGTTATGGCTTTATTGGACAAAGCAAATACCGATACTTATGGTAATCCAGAAATTACCGAAGTAAATATTGGTGTTCGTAACAATCCAGCAATTCTTATTAGCGGACACGACCTTAAAGATCTTGAGGAATTGTTAGAGCAAACTCAAGGTACAGGTGTTGATGTTTATACTCACAGTGAAATGCTTCCAGGACATTATTATCCAGCATTTAAAAAATATGAAAACTTTGTTGGTAATTACGGAAATGCCTGGTGGAAACAAAGAGAAGAGTTTGAGACTTTTAATGGTCCTGTACTTTTCACAACTAACTGTATCGTTCCGCCTTTAGATAAAGCAACTTATACCGATCGTATTTATACAACTGGAGCATCTGGTTTAGCAGGAGCAAAGCACATTCCAGCACGTGAAGATGGTAAAGTGAAAGATTTTTCTGAAATTATTGAACATGCAAAAAAATGTAAAGCTCCAACTGAAATCGAAACTGGTACAATCGTTGGTGGATTTGCTCACAATCAAGTTTTGGCTCTTGCAGATAAAGTTGTGGATGCTGTAAAAACTGGTGCTATTCGTAAATTCTTTGTAATGGCAGGTTGTGATGGTAGAATGAAATCTCGTGAGTATTACACAGAGTTTGCTGCAAAATTACCTAAGGATACTGTCATTCTTACCGCTGGTTGTGCAAAATATCGTTACAACAAACTTGAGCTTGGTGATATTGGGGGAATTCCACGTGTACTTGACGCAGGACAATGTAATGACTCGTATTCGTTAGCAGTTATTGCTTTGACACTTAAAGATGTGTTTAAAGTGGACAACATCAATGATTTACCAATAGCATACAATATTGCATGGTACGAACAAAAAGCTGTTATTGTGTTGTTGGCTTTACTATATTTAGGTGTGAAAAACATTCACTTGGGTCCAACATTGCCAGCTTTCCTTTCGCCTAATGTAGCAAAAGTTCTTGTTGATAATTTCGGAATTGCAGGAATTAATACAGTTGACGAAGACATGAAGATGTTTTTAAACTAATTTAATAAATTAAAAAAGTTTAATAACTAAAAAATGAACAATGACGATTAATACCAAAATAAAATTGTAAATTAGTCGTTGCTGTTCATTTTTAATTACTAATTTTATTTAAAAAGAGAAATTGATGTATGATAAAAAAAACGTATCGTCCCCAAAGGGACTTGTAGGAAGTTCATTGATAGATTTTACAAATGTTCTGTCCCTACGGGACTAATGCCGTAGGTATCAAATATTGGTGAGATCAGTATAATAAAACCAAAAGTCCCGTAGGGACGATACATTATTGCACAAATTTAAAAATAATTTTATCGCAAAATATTGAATTTAATTACTAATTTTATAAAAAATATTACTATGAAAATTACAAAAATTAACGAACCTGAAATTGCACAAACTCCTCACAAAGTTGATGTTAGGAAATTGTATGAAAAAGAAACTGCACAGGTTATGCACATTACTCTAAAGCCAGGCGAAGCTCTTAAACCACACTTTACACCAGTTGACGTTTTTTTCTACATTTTGGAAGGAACTCCTGAAGTTATGGTTGGTAATGAAACAGTTAAAGTTGAAGCAGATTCTCTTGTTGAGAGTCCAAAAGATATTGTACATTGTTTGTACAATAATTCTGATTCTATCGCAAGAATATTAGTGGTAAAAGCACCAAAACCCACTTCACAAGCTAGATTACTTTAATATTATGTACAAAAAATCATATCAAACTGCTGAGTTACGAGATAATCCCTTTAATGCTGATGTAAGAGTTTTATTTACTGATAAAACTGCTGAGTTTTTGCATCTTAAACTAGAACCTGGAAAAATATTGGCGAAAGTTAGAATAGACATCCCAGCTTATTTTTATGTGCTTGAAGGAAAACCTGAGATAATTATCGACGATAAAATTCAAATAATAGAAAAAGATGAGTTTGTTTATTGTCCCGCTGGAAGCGAGCATTGCATAAATAATCATGGCAGCGATACTGCAAGAATTTTAATTGCAAAAACATTTATCTCAAATTGCAATAAATAGTAAAGATTTCACGTGGGAGGCACCACTGACGTGGTCTTTTCTGTTGGTTTGTAATGTGTTGAAAAGATGCTTCACACTTCGATGCAGTACATCATTTTTCAAACTTCACTTTTTCCCTACCCGCACCCTTTTGTTAAAAAGGAGGACTACACACCTGTTGCATACAGCATTAGCATTGGTCTTCCCCTTTAGGAGCCAGGGGTAGCGTTGGCAAGCGTAAGCTCTTAATTCTCTTAATCCCTTAAATGATAAAAACACTTACGAAGTGAGCAATTTGTACTGAGCGGAGCCGAATTAAGTTAACGATAAGTCAAAACCTTTCCTTACTTTTGTTTATGCGATTCACTATATTTGTAACCCAATAGAAATAATATTACACATCATCAAATCGTAAAAACATCTAACTAAAAAGCCAGTAAAACATTTAATAGCTCTTCTGGATTATCGACAAGATAGTCGGGGTTTTTAGTTTTTAATATTTCACGAGAATTAAAACCGTGGCTAACTGCTACAATAGGAATATTAATTCTTTTTAAAGCTTCTATATCTCGTGTTTCATCACCAACATAGATTACATTATTTCTGTTAAGTTTATATTTAGCGATAAGCCTTGACAATGTTTTATCCTTACCGAAAATATTTTTACCTGAATGAACAAAATCAAAAACATTATCTAATGTGTTTTGCTTGAGAAATAAATTTATGATTGTAACAGAGTTTGAGCTTAGTACGCCTAGTTTAAAATCTTGTTTCTTTAGTTTATGAAGAACTTCAATCATACCAGGTATTGGTTTTATGTTTTTAATTTCCTTTTTAAGATCTTTTTTAATTTTAATTGCCAATTTAGGTATTTTGATTAAAGGGATGCCGCATTCACGCAAAAAACTCTGCGTATTCATAGACCTAAATTTTTCTTTGTCATCGTAATTAACTTTTTTGCAATTATAATCTGCCGCAATGGCATTATATAAATTGGCAATTGTTTCGAGAGTATCAGCAATTGTACCGTCAAAATCAAAAATAATGGTCTTGCGTAAATCGGACATATAGAAATGATTTATGTAACAAAGTTAGCAAATTTATTTACTATTTGATTTTTTTGCAACAACTATCATCTCTTCTCCATAATTTAGCATAGACATTGTTTTATAAATTATGTCATGAGCTAACAAGCCCAGCCAAATAACAAATTTTGGGACTTTTGTTACCTTATTGAAAAAGTTTTGCCGTTCAGAATTGGAAATTCCTTCTTGATTACTTTTTTTGTTCTTGTTTTTGCGTCCTTTAAGCCATGGCAGTACCGTAAACATCAAAAAAAGCTTTAATTCATAGCTTGATTTAATTTTGATAATTTCAAAACTTTCATTTTCGAGTAAAGTTCTAATGCTTGCTTTAGAAAAATAGTTAATATGCTCTAATGACATCATGCTCCATTTCTCTTTTTGTTTTCGTGCAACTTTACTGTTTATTTGGGGAACCTGAAAGACAAAATATCCATCATCCTTTAATATTTGCTTTACTTTTTTTACTACCTCTGCAGGTTTTTCGATATGTTCGAGCACATCCCACATAGTTACAACATCCCAATTGTTTGAAGGAAGGTTTATGTTGAAAAAATTATCGTGAGCAACATTTAGCTCTAAATCATTTACTGCGTAATGGTGCATAAGTTCTGATATTTCAACTCCTGAAGCATCAAAACCCATAAGTTTGGCGGTATATAAAAAGTGTCCCCAACCAACGCCGATGTCATATAGTTTGCCCGTTTTTTTGTATTTGCGAATTAATTTTATACGTAGTTTATGCCTTCGGATTTTTATATAATTATTTCCTTTTCGCACCGAACTAAGCACTTCTTCGTCTCGGTAATCGTCATAATGAATATGCTCACGATAGTATTGAGGTATAAAAACAAATTTACAGTTTTGGCATTCTGTTACTTTAAAATCAGACCGCTCAAATTTTAAACTAAATTTTTGTGGGTTTTTATTCCCACAAACTTCACAATGTATATTTTCTAAATATTTCATATTGTTCATTACTGTTGTCTGATAAAACTGTTTTTAAAGCTCTTGCAATATTTGAAATGTGTCGTCCCTAACGGGACTTTTAAAACACTGATTACTAAACTTTACCAATGTCATGTCCCTACGGGACTGATGCCATTAGATAGCAAATTTTGGTTATAAAACCCATTCCAATAAAGCTAAAACTCTGCTGGACTGACGCCGTTAGGTGTCAAATTTCTGTAATAGAACCAATCCAATAAACTTGAAAGTCCCTTAGGGGCGACTCATTCTTTTTTTTACATATTACACATTTTTTAATTTTTACTGATAATTAATGATTGTTCATGCAAAAATAATAAACTTGAAAACCGATACAAGCTATTTTGAAAATTACTTATACAAAAAACCAGCAACAATTGCAAAGTGATCAGAATCTTCGGTTTTAATAATTTCGTGCGAAACACATTTATATTTTTTATCAAATAAGATATAATCGATTCTTTGTTTTATTCTAAAATTATCCCAAGTGTGTCCTGGATATTTTCCTTTGCTTGCAAAACTATCTTTTAAACCTTTTGAAATTCTAAAATAAGTATAAGTTAAAGGTCCATCATTAAGGTCACCACAAACAAAGACAGGATATGAGCAAGAGTCTATGGAAGCTCTTACGTTTTCTGCTTGTTGAGCTCGTGATTTTAAAGAGGATAAATATTTTTTTAAAACTGTTTTTATTTTTGTTTTATCGTCAAACTCTGCAAACTCTTCAATAACAGTGTAATCATTTTGATCCAATTGTATTGATTGTAAATGCAAATTATAAACTCTCACAGTATCTTTGTTAAGCAAAATATCTGTATAAATAAAACCATTAAAACTATTGTCGAATTTATGTTCGAAAGTGTTAAGTATGGGGTATTTAGATATTGTTGCCAACCCAAAATTCTGCCCTCCAACTGCTGTTGCAATTGCTGAGCGATATATATTATCTGTTTCTAATAAAAGAGCGATTGAATCTAATGTGATAAAACTTTTTGATTTACTGTTCCAATAAGCCTCTTGTAAACATAGAATATCAGGATTTTCGTTATGTATTGTTTTTAAAATATTTGCTTTAATTTGCGGATTATCCTGCCAACTATAAAGTCCAAATACCATCACATTATAGGACATTATTTTAAAGTCAGGTGCTTTTTTGCCAGCTGATATTAGCGATGTTACAGGAAAAATTAGATTTATAAATTTTATGCCGATTAAAATTGCAGTTATAGAAATTAGAGAGTATTTCCATTTTATAAACAACCATACAATTACAAAACACAGATTTATCGCAACTAATCCAACATAAATGAATGGTAACAGAGCTACAGCAAGAGTTTTTTCGGGAGAAATCCGTACAGAAATATACACTATAATTAATATTGCGGCAACAATAATATTTATAAAAAGAGCTGTTCGCTTTATTGTTTTCAAGTTAGTTATTTTTACTTTGGTTAAACAGCTTTTCTTTCTCGCTTTTTGATAAACTTGAGTAACCAGATTGAGCGATTTTTTCTAATATTTTATCTATCTCATCTTGTTCGGCTTTTTTTCTGGCATTATACTCCATATCGTTTTCAGGACGGGTTTGTTGTTTTTTATTCTTGTTTTTATATGTGATTTTAATATCTTTTGAGGGTTTAAAAAACTCTTTAACTCCGTTTAAGAATCTTGATATCCAAATTGTAATATCTGTTCCTTTTCGATAATATATAATAAAAACGAATCCAATAAATGCCCCACCCAAATGAGCAATATGTCCGCCTGCATTATTTATTGGAATACTAATAAGATCGAGGACAACAATTCCAATTGCAAGATATTTAAGTTTTACACGCCCAAAAAACAGCATATAAACCTCTTGATTTGGCACAAGCGTTGCAACCGCAATAACAATCGCCATTACCGATGCAGATGCCCCAAGAGCTATTGAAAACAAAGCTGCAAACGAAAATGCAGGTATCAAGTTATATGCGGCGATATAAAAAACTGCTCCTGATAATCCTCCAAGAATATAAACTCCTAACAATTGTCTTTGAGAGAGGAATTGCAAAAAAAGTCTGCCAAACCAGAAAAATATCAATAAATTAAAAAGTATATGCAAAAAACTTGCATGAGTGAACATGTATGTTATTATAGTCCAAGGCTTTTTGATTAGCGTATCAATATCGGCTGGGACAGCAAGAAGTTGAACTAAATCGAAATTAGTTATCCCAAATAAGAAACAAATAACTTTAGTTACAATGATAAGCCCAAAAACAATTAAGTTAATGTATATCAAGACATTGAAGTTGTTTCTTCCTTTAAGGCTATATTTTAATTCATCAATAAATCTCATATTAATTCCAACGATTAAACTGTTTTTTCTTCCAGAAGAGAATTAGGATTAAACCAAACAGCATTCCGCCAAGATGAGCAAAATGTGCAATATTATCGCCAACTCTGTTAACAAATCCGAGATACAGCTCAATTGCAATAAATATCATTACAAGGTATTTCGCTTTTATTGGGATAGCAAAATAAACATATAGCAATACGTTTGGAAATAACATCCCAAAAGCTAAAAGTAAGCCATAAATTGCTCCCGATGCTCCTACAGTAGGTGTGTTTATCATAAGGTTGAGGTCTCTTAATTGTGGGTCGATATAATTTTTACCACTCATAAGAATTTTACCTCCTTCTTTAAGCACCAGTTGTACTTGTTCGGCTGGCATTTGGCTCATTAGTGAATTTATTTCTATGTGCATAACACCAAGATGTAGAGCTGCCGCTCCAAGTCCTGTAAAGAAATAATAAATAAAAAAACGTTTTTGTCCCCAAACGTCTTCGAGAATCTTGCCAAACATATACAAAGCGAACATATTAAAAAACAAGTGCCAAAAGTCGCCGTGCATAAACATGTGAGTTATTAGCTGTATAGGTTTAAAAAACTCGGATTTAAAGCTGTATGCAGCAAAATACAATTGTAAGTTTGGAAAAAACATGCTTAATACAAACATAGCGAGGTTTATTATCAGCAAGGTTTTAACAACTGGTGGCAAATCAAAAAATCCTTTTCTTTGGTACATCATTAATTTAGTTTCCTTTCAATTTCGTCAATACTAATAATTTCAAGTATCTTTTTTCCTTCCACAGTATGATTATGATTTGCACATGACATTAGTCGGTAAAACAAATCTTGCATTTCTTGTTCATGCAATTGTTTACCAATTTTAAAAGCTGCTGTTTTAGCGAGCGACAATGCAATTTTTTGATGTAAGACCAATTCGGCACTTCCTACTATTTCGCCAAGCACGTAAATCATTTGCTCAAGCGTTTTTTGCGGATCAATATCGGTAAGGTCTCCAGGCACACCACGTATTTCAAATTTATCACTCCCTAACAGAACAATTTCAAAGCCGATATTGTTTAATTCACCCATAAGCTCGAGCAAAACTGCACGGTCGTTTGGTGAGGGCTGATATATTACCGGAAATAGTGTTTTTTGCACAACTCCTCTGCGTGTTTCTAAAAGCTTTAAAAATCGCTCAAACAAAATCCTTTCGTGTGCTCTCTTTTGATTTATTAAAATAAGACCAGATTTGCCTGAGGTTAAAATATATTTATTTTTGAGCTGAAAGAAAATGTTTGTTTCGTTATTTACAACATTCAAAAAATTGCTTTGTTGAGTGGTACTTTCTTGAGGGAGGAAAAAATCATCGGGTGTTTTTTCTTTTCCCGAATCATAAAGACTTTCCCAGTTATTTGGTATGTTTTCTCGATGATATTTTTTTTCATTTGGTTTTTCAAATGGGTTATAATCAGGATTTATTGGGATATTAGGAGCTCTAAAGCTGGTTTTTGATGTTAAGTGGGCATCTCTTGTGACATTTTCTTCAAACTCAAGACCTGGAACTATGTTAAACTTACCGAGAGATTCTTTTACTGCGGCATTTAAAATTTGAAAAATAGCTTGTTCGTCTTCAAATTTAATTTCAGTTTTTGTCGGGTGTATATTTATATCAATATTTGCTGGATTTATGGTAAAGTAAATAAAAAATGATGGGTGTTCACCTTCGGGTATTAATTTATCAAAAGCCATTGATACTGCTTTTCGAAAATATGGGTGATACATATATCGATTATTGACAAAAAAGAATTGTTCGCCAGTAGATTTTTTAGTTCTTTCAGGTTTAGCAATAAAGCCAGATATTTCGACTATAGAAGTTTGTGTATTTACATTTATCAGGTTGCGATTAATGTTTTTTCCAAAAACGCTAATAATTCGTTGTCGTAGATTTTCAGATTGCAATTGAAAAACAGGGTTGTTATCTGACACAAAAGTGAATGCAATATTAGGATTTGTGAGTACAATTCGGTGTAATTCGGTTAATATATGTCGGTATTCTGCTCTATCAGATTTTAAAAATTTTCGACGTGCGGGTATATTATAAAATAAATTTTTTATGATAAAATTACTCCCCTTTGTACATGCTGTCGGTTCTTGCGAAGATATTTCGGAACCCGAAATGCAAATATGAGTACCCAACTCCTCATCTACGACTTTTGTTTTGAGTTCAACTGAGGCTACTGCGGCAATTGATGCTAATGCTTCACCACGAAACCCCATGGTTTTAATTGCAAAAAGGTCTTCGGCTTTCGATATTTTTGAGGTAGCGTGCCGCTCAAAACTCATTCTTGCATCTGTTGGCGACATACCGCAACCATTATCAATTATTTGTATAGATGTTTTACCAGCATCTTTAATTGAAATCTGAACTTCTGTTGCACCTGAGTCAATGGCATTTTCAACTAACTCTTTAATAACCGAGGCTGGACGCTGGATTACCTCACCAGCAGCAATTTGGTTTGCTACAGCATCGGATAATAATTTTATTAGGTCTGACATTATTGGCTAAAAAATTTAATTAAGGGTGTTAGGTCAACTGCTATTAAAATGTATGCCAAAAAGAACAATACTGCCATTATGACAAAAAGCCTTATTGTCGAACTGCGACTACGATATGCTCTTCTTGGCATCTTTGGTCTAAAGCTACCTTTTATAGTAGCACCAGGTTTGTATTCATCGTCTTCTATGCTTATTTGTGCTTTACCACGCAATTCACGAAGCTCTCGACGCCTTTCTTTTCTTTCTTCTTTCTCTGGATCATAAAAGCGTGGCTTATAGTCGTAAACATTATATTCAGGTAATTTAAAAAAACCTCCTACACCCATAATTATATATTTTTTACAAAAGTATCAATTTTTTAGAACTCTTCTTAGTCTTACTAACTGAATTTTGACAGGATTATTTTCTACTGTCCTTATTTTTGTCATTCTTGATTAACAATAAGAACTTTTTTAATATGTCTATGCTTTCGGGAGAGTAGCCTGCCAAAAGTAATGGAACAACATATAACACAGACAAAACACTGCTCCTTATAATAAGATCGATGATCAATGAATTTAGCGAAGGTATTAGGGTTGAGATAAAATAGGCAAAACCGCCAGTTAGAATCATGACAATATGTTTATAGTTGTATGGCTGAGCATTAAACTTTATTTGAACGAAGATAACTTGTATTATCCCTAAAGCAATAAAAGCAATAAAAGAGGCCATTGCTGCTCCAATAATGCCATAAGAAGGTAATAATAAAATGTTTAGTATTACAATTAAAAAGATTAGGAATAGCATCAGATAACTATGTTGTCTATAATATTTGCTGTACTGAATGATTGTGCCACTAATTGCAGAAACACTTTGAACAACAAATGCTAATGAAATTAACAAAATAACATATCTGCCTGTCTCAAATACTGGAGGGAGAAACTGCATGATATTATTGATATTTCCCCAAATAATTATAAAAATCAATATCGACAACAAAAGAAGGTTGTGAGTGCTTTGCTTATAAATGGTTTTTATACTTTCCCATCTGTCTGCTTTTATGTCTTCGGCTATTATAGAGCCAGATATTCGAATCAAAGCTCTCGCTGGCAAAAGTATTATTGTACCAAAAAAGAATGCTGTTGAATATACACCCGTAGCACTTAAATCGCAGTAGTGATTGATTAAATAACGGTCTATCTGGTAAACTCCAATACTGCTAAAACCTGAGATAATGCCAAATCCAGCAACGCTAATAATTTCTTGAACAAATTTTCTCTTTAAAAATGCAAACGATGGCTTTAGCGAAATGTGATTTTTATGTAATAGTAGCAAGCTAATTAATAATACTGGTACTCCGTAAGCCACGGTGTAATAAATGATAAATGCATTAAAGTCGAAAACATTAAAATAAAATAGGATTATCCCCAAGAGGTTTAGTATCCTCAGTAAAAACTCTTTAACAAAAATACCAAACGAAGCATTAAACAAAATTCTGTTGTATGAGTCTATCAGCAAATAAAATATTGAGATAAATATTAAGGGAATAAGCAAGTAAACATATTCAGCAAATAAAGGTGATCTTTCGATGTTAGAGCTGATTAAATAGGGTTTGGAGAGATAATATGCAATTGCACAAATAAGAAAACCAAGAGTTCCTACCGATAGCAAAAGGAAAAGAAAGCCATTGTTTTTATTTTTGGTATCTCTAAAAAACGGGAATAACTTTACTGTTACGTTCATAAACCCAAGTGTACCTACTTGCCCAAATATTGCTGAAATAGATATTAGCAAATTTGTTAGTCCAATTTCGGCAGTCGAAAAAATTTGAGGCATTATCAAGCCAATATTGATAAAGCCGATGAGAGCTCCCAATGCGGAATAAAAAGAACCTTTAATAGTTTGCCTTGCTATAATCCCCATTTATTTATAATTTAAAACAAGAGTTTTTCTTTTGATTTAAGCTTTCTTGGCTCCAATGAAAACACTGCGGTTATTCCCTGTTCTTGTTTGAGCATGCTAATAAGTTCTTTATCAAAATTTGCAGTAGCCTCATCATAATTAACGATAATAAAAAAATCAATGTTTTTTAATTCTTCAATCAAAAAGCCTTCGTTTCCTTTATTTGTGATTAGTCTAATATCTGGAAACTTATTTTTATCTTCATTCTCAAAAACGCTAAAAATCTGATATTCTGTATATTTTGAATCAATTATTTGTAGAGATGTAGCTCTGACAAACTCGGTTTTTAGCATTTTGCCAAGCTTCCATGATAACTTATAATCATCCTCAGTAGAAGATATACCAATTAGTTTAAAATTGTACTCAGGAGTATATTTTACCTTTTTTGTTTTCATTTATGCAAATGTAAACATTATAAGTTAAAGTTCAACCTGAGTGCACTATAATTTTAAGTGAAGTAAAACGGAAAAAAAGAGGAGTTTAGTGGGTGTTTTGGTATCATTTTAGTTTTAATAGGCTTTTAATTGAGGGCTTTACTTAAAATTCGTAATCTTCAGCGTTTTACATCAATATAAACTTAACTAATTGTGTTAGATTTAAGTTTTAGATGTTTTTTTTATCTGTTTTGATTTTATTGAGAGCGTTTTTTGAAGCAATTTGTTCAGCCTCTTTTTTTGACCAGCCTTTTCCAAAAGAAACATAATTGTTATTGATACATATTTCACTAATAAAATGTTGGTTTTTTTCATTTTGTTCAACATTTTCATAAGTATCGATTATTAAGTCAAATTTGTGTTTTTGCACATACTGAAGTAACCTTGATTTATAATCTGTATTTTGTTTGATAAGAGTGTTAAGGTCGAAGTGTTGCTTAATAATGGTTTCAATAAATTTAATACAATACTTGTACCCACGATCATAGTAAATAGCACCAACAATTGCTTCGAATGAATTACCTCCCATATTTTTCATTATGTTTAATGAAGATGATTTATACTTCATCAACTCTGGGATTTTAAGCTCATTTGCAAGTTGATTTAATGTTTTGCGATTAACAATTGTAGATCGTAGTATAGATAATCTACCCTCGTCTGCTTTAGGAAAGTGGTCAAATAATATATCGCTAACAATTGCACTTATAATTGCATCACCGACAAATTCTAATCTCTCATTGCTATTTTGACGGTTGTTTTCACACCCAGTAGCTGAAGCGTGCCTTAGAGCTTGTTTATATAAAGACAAGTTCTTTGGTTTAAAGCCTAAAATTGAGATTAGATTTTTAACTAATATTTTATCAGCTTCAGGTTTTTTGCTGAAAGGATAAAACATTTATTAATTTATTCGTATTTTTTGAAAATTACTGAGGTATTATGACCTCCAAAGCCGAAGGTATTACTCAGAGCATACTTTACTTCTCTTTTTTGAGCTTTATGTAAAGTGAGATTTAATTTAGGGTCAATTTCGGGGTCAGCTTCTTGATGATTTAAAGTTGGTGGCACTATGTTTTCTTGTAATGCTTTAATGCAGAATGTTGCTTCCATTGCACCAGCAGCACCCAAAAGGTGTCCTACAATTGATTTAGTTGAACTAATATTCAACTTATAAGCATGGTCTTTAAATATATCTTTTATAGCTATTAGTTCGGACAAATCTCCACGAGGAGTTGCCGTACCATGAGCATTGATATAGTCAATATCTTCTGGTTTAATACCTGCATCAGCAAGAGCATTTTTCATTACTAAAGCTGCTCCTTTTCCTTCGGGATGTGGAGCTGTTAAGTGGTGAGCGTCTGCTGACATTCCTACACCAACAACTTCGGCATAAATTTTTGCTCCTCGAGCTATTGCGTGTTCATATTCTTCGAGTATCATAGCTGCTCCACCTTCGCCCATAACAAAACCATCGCGGGTTTTACAAAATGGTCTAGATGCAGTTTGGTACTCATCATTATTAAAAGAAATAGCCATCATTGACTGGAAGCCACCCATACCAATTTCGTTTATCGAAGCTTCAGAGCCACCTGTTACCATTACATCAGCCATTCCGAGTCTTATAATATTAAAAGAATCGATAATTGCGTTTGAGGATGATGCACAAGCAGAAACAGTACAATAGTTAGGCCCCATAAAACCATGTTTCATGGAAATGTGTCCAGCCGCAATGTCTGAAATAATTTTTGGAATGAAAAAGGGACTAAATCGAGGGGTATAATTACCCTCGATATAGCCCTTAACTTCTTGATAAAATGTTTCGACCCCTCCAATGCCTGAAGCCCAAATTACACCTGTACGCTCTTTATCAATAGTATCCGAGTCTATACCCGAATCTTTGACAGCCTCATCAGCTGCAATTAAAGCAAATTGAGTAAATTTATCAATTTTTTTTGCTTCTTTGCGTTCAAAATGCTGGTTAGGATCATAATTTTTTACTTCGCAAGCAAATCTTGTTTTAAATTTACTGGCATCATAGTTAGTAATCCAGTCTATACCACCTATACCGTTTTTTACATTCTCCCAAGTTTCTTGGGTGTTTGATCCAACCGGCGAAAGTGTTCCAAGACCGGTAACTACTACTCTTTTTAAAGCCATGCCAGTAAAATTTAGTTAACAAAATTACTTTACGTGTTCTTCCATGTAGCTTATCGCATCACCTACGGTGCCGATTTTTTCAGCGTCTTGATCTGAAATGGAAATCTCAAATTCTTTTTCGAATTCCATGATCAATTCTACTGTGTCTAATGAATCTGCTCCAAGATCGTTAGTAAAACTAGCTTCTGGAGTTACTTCTATTTCGTCAACACCTAATTTGTCAACGATGATACTTTTTACTCTTGATGTAATGTTTGACATAATTAATAATTTAGAATTAATAAATTAATTACTTTTGCGATGCAAATTAACGAAAATCATTTATTATGGTCAAGTCTTTTAGTAAGTATTTTATTAACAATTGGGTTAAGTTGCTGATTATCACTGTTAAAACCATTAAGTAATTAACAATATATGAAGAGAAATGTTAAAATAGCCGTATTTGCCTCTGGTTCAGGCACTAACGCCGAAAACATCGTGAATTATTTTGCCGATATTCCTGAAATTGCAGTAGCTTGTATCCTCTGCAATAACCCTAATGCAGGCGTTGTTGAGAGGGCAAAAAACCTTAAATTGGATGTTTTGGTTTTTAATAGAGTAAATTTTTATGAATCGGACACAGTTTTGCACTATTTAAGTCAGAAAAAAGTCGATTTAATCGTTTTGGCGGGATTTTTATGGCTAATTCCGCAAAATTTGATAAAAAAATATCCGAATGCAATAATAAATATACACCCAGCAATGTTACCTAAATATGGAGGCAAAGGGATGTATGGTGATGCAGTTCACAAAGCTGTATCCGAAAATTTAGAAACACATACTGGAATAACGATACATTACGTTAATGAAAAATATGATGAAGGAGCTATAATTTTTCAGAAATCTGTAAAAATTGAGCCTAGAGAAGCACCAATTTCTATTGCTAGCAAAGTTCAGGAGTTGGAGTATAAGTTTTTTCCTACCATTATTGAGAAAATTGCATTAGATTTGCATAATAACATAATAAAGTAATAATCTACCGTTATATAACGGATTGAAATATTTAGTAATGAGACATTTTTTATTTACATTCACTTTTATAATAATTACTGCAAGTTTGTTTCCACAAATTCCCACAGGTTATTATGATAGTGCAGAAGGCTTAGAAGGAGACGGACTGCGAGAAGCTCTCCATAACATTATAGATGATCACAACGTTGTTTCGTACAATGGATTGTGGACAGTATATGAGGATTCTGATAAGCGTTCGGACGGCAAGGTTTGGGATATGTATTCTAATTGTGATTTCACTTTTGGTAGCGACCAATGTGGAAATTATGGAAGTATATGTGATTGTTATAATAGAGAGCATACAGTACCCCAGAGTTGGTTTGGGAGTCAAAGTCCAATGGTTTCTGATGCTCATCATGTAGTGCCAACAGATGGTAAAGTTAATGGCTATCGTTCAAATTATCCGTATGGAGAGTGTAGTTCAGGCACAACTTACGGAACAGGAAAACTTGGGTCATGTACTTATCCAGGATATAGTGGTACCGTCTTTGAACCTGCCGATGAGTATAAAGGAGACTTTGCTCGGATATATTTCTACACGGCAACTCGCTATATGGATGTTATTTCTGGTTGGTCAGGGGTAAATTCTTTTAGTGGGAATAATCTTACAGACTGGACAAGAAAAATGCTATTAGACTGGCACCGTAACGATCCTGTTTCGCAAAAAGAAATAGACAGAAACAATGCGGTTCATGATTTTCAATATAACCGCAATCCATTTATTGACAATCCTATTTGGGCTGATGCTATTTGGGATCCCGATTATCAAACAAGCTACACACAATTAACAAATGCTTTTATTCAAGTGTACCCTAATCCTGCAAAAGAATATATTGAGATAACGCAAAATACAAGTGAAAATAACGAAAGCTCTGTTTTAATTAGCGATATTAGTGGCAGAATATTAATTAGTACTACCATGAAACAAAATGTTAGGGTAGATCTGCAAAGTATTCCACAGGGCGTTTATTTTGTTGTTATTAAGAACTCTGCAGGAAAGAAATTCACCAGAAAAATAGCCGTTATAGATTAAAAACAATCCTACTCAGTTTTTGTAATAATGTAATTATTTCTGATTTTTAAACATATCTTATAATATTTAGCTATTTTTGAGGTCAAACTAAATTATAAGACTATGAAAAATCTATTACTTTACGTCATTATAATGACAATTACATTAAGTTCTTTTGCACAGGGAGCTGGAAATTGGGCTTTTCAGAGCAAAACAAATTCCTACTCAAATACTGGAGGCTATTTTGATGAAAACGTAGGCTTAAGCGATTTTGAGCAAACAAATGCTTATAATCAGCAAAACTATTATTATGGTACAAACGATACTGTAATATACATAGATGTAAAAGCACTGATGAATGTTAAGCCCGATACCTATATATTAATTCTTGGGCTTTCGCAAATATCTGATAATCTTGAAACCTGCTTTGAACTAATTGATCAGAGAATACAGACTTATACTACAGAATGTGAGATTAAATCTGAAGATATTTATGTCGATTTTATTTCTCAAACACCAATATTTGTTCGCGAAAGAGAAAAGAAAATTTTTAGTAAAAAATATGTCGAAGTTCCTAAAGGTTTTGAAATTAAAAAAAACATCCATATTAGATACACCGACTCCAAGGAAGCTGATAAATATTTAAAACTGGCAGCAAAAAATGAAATATATGATATTATTAGAGTTGATTATATTGTGAATAATCATAAGGCAGTTTATGATAGTATCAGGCGGGAAAGCGTAAAACTGATAAACACACAAGTAGGAGACTATAAAAAAATGGGAGTTGATTTTGAGGCAGATTACACATCAATGGAGGAAACAAACTCATGTACTTATCCTATTGCCAGATATTCGTCTTTTACTTCGTATATGCCGTCTAACTACGACTCTTTAACTGATGGAAACACAGAAATAAACCTCGTTAATCCAAATGAAAAAATAAATATTTTTTATAATAAACTCCCGTATAATTACTATGATATAATTATTAATGCTGATGTAGTTGAACCTGTTGTTCAATTTTCGCAAACAGTAAAAATAAAATTTGTTTTAAAGAAAAAACAATAAAAAAATCTTCTTTGGTTATGATATTAAGAAAGGCAGATGTGCAGCAATATTTAGAGGCTTTCAGTAAAAAGACAGTGTTGATTATTGGAGATGTAATGATAGACTCTTATTTGATTGGAAAGGTTAACCGAATTTCTCCCGAAGCACCAATCCCGATAGTTTCTGTAAGTGAACGCGAGTATCGACTTGGTGGAGCAGCAAATGTTGCTTTAAATATTCGAGCCTTAGGTGCAAAAGCCTTTTTATGTTCAGTTATCGGAAACGATGAAAAAGGAAAAATATTTAAGGAGTTATTAGAAGCTAAAAACCTCAGCGATGAGGGGATACTTGTGAGTAACTCTCGTAAAACAACTGTTAAAACAAGAGTAATTAGTGGTGGACAACACCTATTAAGAGTTGACGATGAGCATTCTCATTTTGTTGATAATGAGATTAGTAATATGTTGTTTAATAAAGTTGTAGAAATTATTAGTAACTATAAGGTTGATGCTGTGATTTTTGAGGACTACGATAAAGGGGTGCTTTCGGAAGAGCTTATTGTCAAGATTGTTGCAATGGCTAAAGAAAAGAATATCCCTACCTGTGTAGATCCTAAAAAGAATAATTTTTATTTTTACAAAAACGTAAATTTATTTAAACCAAACTTTAAGGAGTTTACCGAAGGCACAAAAGCTGATATTGATAAAAGCAAACTTGAGGTTCTACAAGAACATGCAAAAGAGTTTTTAATTCAACAAGGGATTGAGATTTTAATGATAACATTATCTGAGCAAGGAGTTTTTATTGCAGATAGCGTTCAAGACTTGCATTTGCCAGCCGAAATTCGCGACATTTCTGATGTTTCGGGAGCAGGGGATACTGTAATAAGTGTTGCGGCATTATTATTAGCCTCAGGAGCATCTTTAGTTGAAATAGCAAACATTTCAAATATAGCAGGTGGACTTGTGTGCGAAAAAACTGGTGTAGTTCCAATTGACCCTAAAGAGCTTTTGAACGAATTTTAAGATTTCGTTTTTAAGATTTGTCTAAATTGCTCAAGGTCTTCTGAAAAAGTAATTTTGATATTTGAAACATTACCTTCTATTATTTCGATTTTCTCATCAGGATAAACTTTGTGAACTATACTACAATCATCGGTTAGCTTAAATCTGTTCACTTTTTCGAGTTTATTGTAAGCACTATAAATTACATTAAAATCAAATCCTTGAGGGGTTTGTGCTTTAAAAAGTTTTGATCTGTCTGGGATAGAAGATAAGCAATTGTTTTCGGTAACAATGTATATTGTGTCTGTTGTTGGTAGAGCTACCGATACGGCTTTGTTATCTTTGAGAGCATCTATTACTTTATCGATAGTGTTTGCTTTTGTGTTAGGTCTTACTGCATCTTGAATAAGAACTTTGATGTTTTTCTCACTTCCTTCATTCTGGAAAATTTCTTTAAGTCCTATAAAAGATGATTCGCCTCTTGTTGCACCACCTTCTATAATTTCAGTTATCTTTTTAAATTTTATGTTATTTGCAATTTGCATTGTTCTTTGAATGTGCTCCGGATTACTTACTACAATAATTTTGTCGATATCTGGATGGTTATTGAAATTTGTAATGCAATAATCAAGAATAGTTTTTCCGTAAACATCGGCAAATTGCTTTGGCATATTTTCTCCAAAGCGGTTACCAGAGCCACCCGATAAAATAAGTGCATAAATTACACAATCTTTCATAAATATGATAAGCTAAGAAAAAGAAAGCTCCTATTAAAGAGCTTTCTATAAATATTTTAATAAAGTATTAGTCTTTTGCAATCTCTGCATACGCCTTATTATCCATAAGAGCATCAGCGTCAGCAACATTGTCGAGTTTAATTTTAATAAGCCAACCATCGCCGTAGCAATCTTTGTTAACTAATGCAGGATCATCTAGCACATTTTCATTAACTTCTATTACTTCTCCAGCAAGTGGCATATAGGAGTCCGAAACAGTTTTAACTGCCTCAATTGTTCCGTAAGCTTCGCCTTTGTCAAGCTTTTCGCCTTCGGTTTCAATTTCAATAAAAACGATATCTCCAAGGCTAGATGCAGCAAATTCTGTGATTCCTACATAGGCTTCATTACCTTCAATACGTACCCACTCGTGTGATTGGGTGTACTTTAAATTTTCGGGAAAGTTCATTGTTTTAATATTTTAATGTTATTTATAAGATTAATAAAATCACTCAAAGTAAATAATAATTTTTCTAAGTTGCAAGTGTAAACCTCAAACTAACTCCAAAATTTGTATTAGAAGTTGGATAAGTGAGTCCGAGAGTTGGCGTATTTATGACTTGATCGTAGAAAAGCCTTAGATTAAATCTATTGCTAAGTACATAGTCAGCAGATGTTTTAATTGTGTATATTATTTGTCCAGTAGTAGGTTGGTTAAACCCTTCTTCGAGTTTTCGGATTACAGTAAGGCTGTTTCTAATAGAGAAATCAAGTCTAATATTAAGGTCACTCTTGAAGTTTCTTTGTCGCCCTCCAGTTTTAATAGTAATTTCTACATCCTTAAAACGATAACCGCTCCCAATTATAAATTCGTCATTTTTAAACTCTGTTAGCTGATTATTATTAAAACTCATATTAAGGTTTCTATTCTTTTTAACTTCGAGTTTAACGATAAAACTATTTATCATAGTTACGTCTATCGAAATTAGAGGTGAAAATTGCTCGGTAATACTTATTCCATTTATCTGATATTTAGAATAGTAGTTGTCAAGCTCATCACGTATTTTATTAAATCCGTCAGCTTCTCGATATTCATTTGACAAACGTGTATTATACGATCCAATATTAAAAGTTGATCTATAAACGTGATTAAGATTAACCGACCTAAATATTTTTGCCAATTTGGGTATTTTTGACAGTCCATCATAAGTTATTCGCCAGTTTGGTAAAGCACTTAAAATAGAAGGGAAAGTTTCGAGGCTTACTGCGTCAGCAGATTTATTTGTATAAGCAGATAAGAATGCTGGTATCAGTACATCTTGGGCGGTTTTTCCGTAGCCAGCTGGGAATCCATAAGTGTCAATATCATTAGGGTCATAATCTGGACGCTGTGCGGCAAGACGCGAAGCAATTACTAATCTGTTTTCATCAAACTTTTCAAAGGTGGCAGAAACATAATCGCCATTACCTTTCATCGATTCAAAGGCTGTTCCCCACGATATTATTGACATTGAGAAACTACCATTTGTTGTTGGATTCATTCGCATAAATCTATCATCTCTATACGTAGAGTCATATCCATAGCGATAGTATAAATTTTGATTTTCGCTAAAGGTGTGAGTCAGGTTAAGGTCAACGCGTAAGTCTCTGATTGGCTCAAGCGAAGCTCTAATATTCCAGCTGCGATTATGAGTTTGCATAAATTGTTGGATGTTAGTTGTATCACGTGTAACAACATTATTGTTGATTGCCCATGAGCCAAAATCATCTTCCTGCCAACCCATTACAAATGGTATTGTTGGGGTTCTTACAGTGTTTTGCGGTCCAAACATATCAGCATCTGCACGATAATTAGACATACCTAACATATATGTTGAAGGCATATAGCCAGGTAGCATTGTTCCGTTAGTCTCTGTTAATCCAATCGAGACATTTTTAACACTCATAAGTGCGACCAAGGTATTATCAAATATTATTTTTACAATAGATTCTGTTTTTTCGCGTTTTCCTGTAACCAAAAAAGTAACTCCTTCGGCATCTTCATTTGGAGTAAACGAAGCTCTATTATCGTCAATAATTTTTGTTTCTCCTGGTATCTCTTTTCCTTCGGCAGTTCTGACAACTATTGTTACATCTTCAGTTTTTAATTTATGCGAAATTTTCTTTTCTTTTCCTTCTTTAATTTTACCGACAACTTGTTCATAAGTAACAGTTTCAATTTCTTTTTTAGGAGCTCGTCTAGCTCGTCTTCCTCGATACTTCTTATTAACCTCGTCCAGATAGTCAATTTTATTATATAAGCTCAATAGGTTAAATTGTGTATTAAGAGACATTGAATTTCCGTTTTGTAGAGTGTTACCAATTTTGATACTGGTATCTGCAAGTTGGGGTGCAGCAGTCCAGTCATAAGTGCCAGAGTATCTTGCATTAGCAGTAACCCAATTAAAAAGAGGTATTTTATTTATAGGTATGTTATATGTAACATCCCACTGGTGGTGATACTGTGTGTTACGACCTAAATCACGCAAGTTATCAAGAAGGGTATCTCTTTTTACGTCATACAAAGGGTCTTCTTTAAAAATTCTGCCTTGAGCTTCATCTATTCGAGCATTGTTGGTAGCAGAAAAATTAAATTTCAAACTCTTTGAGAAGTTATATTTAAGATCATATTGTCTTGTCCACGTAAAATCTTTATTAACACTAATAGGAAGCGGCAATGATGAATTGTAAATATTTCGTAATTGTGTTTCTCCATAATTTCTGTTTAGGTTTGTCCTAAATGACAACTGTGAAGGAAGATAATAGAAATTAAAGTCTTTGATAATTCTAAATGCTTTATTATTAAATAGTTTAACGTTTTTGAATGGTTCTACTATTTTTGGAGTTGCATTATAATTATAAAACAAGGCACCTGTATAGGCTTTATGTGTTTTAAAAACTGTGTTTACGTTACGTTCATACACCTCGTTGTAACCGTAGCTTAACGACCAGTTAGCCAGATCATATATTTGTGGTTTTCCCTGTGTTTTATTTACTTTAACATTGGTAAAGTTAAGACTTTTACGTTGATTGTAATCTTGTGCAATATGCCTTAAACTGTCTTTGTATTCTTGCGAAAGTGTTGGGTCGCTCAAAGCCACCTTAAATGGTATGTCGGGATCGAGGGGATTATATTCTGGGTTTGCAACATTTTCGGAATATCCAACATACATAGGTATTCTAACATTTAATTTTTCGGGGAAAAACTTTCCAAGTTCTAAGCTAGAAGATATGTCCACACGATTGATTTCTTCTTTTTGACGCTCACTAATTGTTGAATTGATCGCACCAAAACCAGGCTTGCTTGTTGCACCAGCAACCGTAACCGAGCCAAAATCTGCAAGTTTTGCAGTAACACGGGCATTTGCTGCCCAACCACCTTTTTCGTCAAAATTTGTTAGTCTTAATTCGTTAACCCAAACTTCGGCACATTTAGATAATCCGTCATCTTCATCTGTTGGTGATATTTTTTTTGGGTTACGAACACCTATCATTATTGTTTGCACATTCGACAAGTTTGGATTACCCATTACACTAACTTTTCTTTCACCATCGGGCATTGAGTAAAGGCGAGTTAAACTAACATTTGGGTCGCCAGTTCGCATTAAGTCATTACGATTTTGTTTTACAAGTTGCAATAATTCAAACTCAAGATTTAAGTCGTTTTCTTCGGGCCAAACTACATATCTATCAGGAGCTAGTTCGTCAAGGGTTCCGTCATAATAACCTGCTGGGGTAACCTTTAGTGGTATTTCGTATTCGTAGTAATTATTTTTGTAATCTGTACCAAGCCGCACAAACACACTAATATCTCCATCACGAAGGGCTGCTTCGCCAGGTACTTCTTCGGCATGAATAAACATTTTTAGACGCAAATACTTCCTAACATCTAAATTTACATTTTTATAAACTGCCCTAGCATCTCCATCTTGCAATCCACAAACTTTAAGCGTCATTGATTGCTCATTAAGTTGTCTCATTTGAGGATTCATTGGGTCTATCTGACGATTGATGTTTGGAGGCAAAATATAGTTTACAGGGCTTTTCGATGAGTTTTCTTCAATATTAACTGCACTTACATCAAACGGGGTTTCAGAAAGTTCGTCAACAATATATTCGCCTGGTTGCATAAATGAGCCATTGTATTTGCGCCACTCTCCTCGCACAAGATTTAAAGTTGCAAAACGAAGTATTGTAGGACTTGTAAAGTTATGCATAAACATACGCATAAATCTTATAGATTTAAAATCTGTGATATTACCTATTCGTTTATCGTAATCATAAACTGGAATTTTAAATTGATACCAAGTTACTTTTGATGTTTCATCATTTGCAAAACTTGTTGATGCTTCAACTTTGTCAGTAATATAATTTTGTCCGACAACAAAGTCTTCTTGGCGTATCGAAACTCTATACTGAAAATAATTTTCACTTTCGCTTAGAGTATTATCTCTATTTATATCTTCAACGTTAGGGGTAGTTGGTCCGCTTGTTGAGTATGATTCAGTGGCATATTCGGCTGGCGGAGAATTTGCTTCAAGTCCGTTAAAGAACTTATATCTTTCAAGAATACCTTTTGATTCTTGATCATAATCAGAACCTCTATAATGATGAAAATTATCGGCTGAGGGGTCGTCATAAGCTTTTTGATATGCAACAGAGTTAACCCCATAAGCAGAGTCAATTCGTCTAAGATAGCTGTCATAAAAGTAATCACGTTCGTCTTCATCTCCCAATCCATCTAAACCTACATCTTGGGCAATTCGAGCTTCGGGGTCATTATCGAAAGCATTTACGAGCGATTGCATTAATGGAACTAAGCCCCAAACTGTTGAATCGACAGGGTGGTCACTAAAAGGCGTAGGTAGGCCTTGTTCAAATGATTTTCGACCATCTTTAAGAACATCTTCTGACACATCACCAAGGTTAAAGTACAAGTCTCCTCCGCTATTTAACGAATCCTCAATAAATGGATCCATAACCCAAAATTCAATATACTCAATATTAGATTCCTCAAAATCAGTAGTTTGCAGTTGCCTCATAACTCCGCCCCATCTAGTTTGAGGGTTAGTTAGTAATCCATCAGCATCTAATCCTAAGACATCATAATTATATGGTCCTCTTTCTGAAGGATAAAATGCAAGGTTAAGGGCTGCCATGTTGGTAGGGAGATTGGTCGAACTTTCTCGGTTTGGGAAAAGCTCTTTTTCATATATCTCACGAACATAATGACTCGACTGGTCTTCGACACTTACGGGCGAGGTACTTCTATGAAAGAAAGGATCGACAACATACCACGCAAGTTTAGCACGGTTAAAGCCATATTCGAGCTGGTTTATTAAACTAGCTTCAGGAAACATTGATGAGTCCGCTGGCGTACTTGCAAGTGTCCAGGCAATATGTGATTTTAAGTCGTAACTTGTTTTTGTTCCTTCAAAATCGTCAATATACGCATTACCCTCTTTCTCAATAGCTTTGGAGTGTCCTGGAATTAAGTGGGCAAACTCTCCAGTAACTGTTAAGGTTGACATTTCTTTGGTTTCGATAAACGGGATAAAGTCAATAACTTTTGTCAAAAAAGGAACATCGGTACGATATGATGTGTTTACACCCCAAATTGTATTTGAGATAGGTTCATCACCAATACTCACTTTTTGTGTCAAGGGTTTTTCGGTAAGATGCAAAATTGTTGCACCAACATTGAAATCTTTTGAAAACTCATAATTAAAATGAGAACCTATTAGTGTTTTTGTCTGAATATTAAACATAGAATTACTCTCAAGAGAAATTCTGATAGGTGTTTTTGCTTCGAGAATGCCAGGATCAATAATTTTAACCCTTCCTAGGTTATAATCTACCGTATAATGAACGTTTTCGGTTAATTGTTGAGCACCAGCAGTTACCGAAACGCTACCTTGGGGGATGTTAATAGCATTTAAAGAGATATCACTGCCTCCTGCTGACTTATATTTACCTTTAATCCTAAACTTATTTTTTTCAGCTATCTGTCTGGCTGTTGATTGTGTACTATCGTATAATTCTTGAAAAACATATGGGTCAGCCTCTTCGTTTAAAGTAACATCTCCTCCTGTAATTTCTTCTAAAAGGTGAGATCCAAATGGTTCGCGAACAGGAAATATTATTCTACCATTTGAAGTATTAACAGTTAGTCGATCAATAAAGTCAAAAATACCATCAGGAAATGGGTCGAGTTGAGAATTGAGATTGTCAAGGTTCAGAACAGTTAGCAATCTAGTGCTATCAATTTTGCCTGCTGGTAAGAAATTAATTTCTGTTCCTGTTTTGTCGTTATTGTAGTATATATCTAACCAAAAATCTTCGCTACTCAATTGATAAGCGCCAATGTTATAGATATTTTTCATCATAAGATCCCATGATTTTTGTCTAGGAGTAAATGATGTTCCTTTAATAAGTTTTACCACTAATGCCTGTGGAGCAACAATTGCTGAGTTTGAAAATTCTCCTACTTTATATACATCGCCACCAACGGTATATTCGAAAGCCACAGCAAGTACTTGATCAGAGCTTATGGTAGAGTTTACCGAAATGTATCCAAGGCGTTCGTTTATAGTATATTCGGAGGCTTGTAAAAGACGAGCAGATTCTATTTTTTCGTAATCTATTCCACCTGTCATGTTTATTCCCATTAAAGAAGTTCCAACAAGGTTTATGTCTCTAACATCTGGAACATTATCGGCAATATCTAAAAGAATGTTAGCTCTATTATCGGGAGGTCGTGTTGTTGTTATCCCACCGTTATAGTCAATTACATACTGCGATTGTAAATCATTAATATTACTTTCTCCAAGATCGGCAAATGCAACAATATTTCTTGAGTCGTCAAATTTTCCTGTTTTGTTTGTTATCCAAACCTCTATTCGTGTAATGTTAACACCACTATTTACAACAGGCAAGTTTTTTAGCGATTTGTCATAATTTTCTTTAAAATAGTGTGATAAGAAAAAGTGTTTATTACTTTCGTATTCATCAGCTTTTAGCTCAAACTCTTTAGTTTGTGCACCACCCTCAACATCAATTACCGAAGATTCTCCTTTTTGTTGAGAGAATATTGTGGTTACCGTCATTTTACCAAATTTCGCCTCAGTTTTAAGCCCAAAAAGACTTTGCGAACCTGAGATAAGAGTTCCGGTTAGAGGTAAAGAGACGTTTCCAGCTTCAATTTTTTGTAATATTTCATCTTCGTGTCCAGTATATTCAATTTTTACTGAATTTTCAAAGTCAAATGCAGCTTCGGTATCATACTGAACATTAATTTTCATTTTTTCACCAATTTGTCCTACAACATTCATTTGTATTTTTTCATTAAAATCAAACGTTGTAGCACGTTGATTTATAACAGGCAAAGAGGGGTTGTCAATCCTTGAAATATTTAATCCAAAACTTAATTCGGCAGAACCTTGAGGTTTAATATCTATAACATTCCCGCCAAAAATCCTGTCAAATATTTCACCACCAACTTCTAATTTAGGTATTAGTGCGTCACGACTTTCAGAGATATCACTTTTAGAACGCTGACGCCAATAATTGTTCATTGCCTTATCAAAATCGTATTTAAGATACTCTTCAAAACTAACAGAGAATGGAGTTTCTATTATCTCATCACCAACTTTTTTCACAAATACATACGAATCTGTTTCGGGGTCATAAATTATTTCTGTTTTTACGTCTTCGGGGTTTTCTCCATACAACGGACTGTTGTCAATGTTTTTTGTAGGATTTATATTGTCTTCAGGAATAGGATATGGCAGTACAAGGTCTTTGATTGTGTCATCAACATATTCGTTGCTATTTTGGGGAATAGCAAATCCGCCCATATAGTCGTTAATACTTGCATTTGACGGAAACATTATTGAAATCAAACTTATGATTAATCCACCAAAAAATGTATATTTAAAAATTCTTCCTATCAATTTCGTAATTTTACATATAATTCAAAGCCAGTTTTACAGTCTCCTCCAACGAAATCCCAGCATTGTCTTTTAATATCTTTTTTAGCACTTTTTCAATTGAAGGCTTCGAAAAACCTAATATCGTCAAAGCACTTAACGCATCTTTGTGCAAAGTATTGTTTTGTTCGCCAAAAATTTGATTAATTTCTGCATCAGTATCCGAGATTTTATCTCGTAAGTCAATAATAATTCGTTGTGCAGTTTTTATTCCGATACCTTTTACACTTTTTAATAAGTCAACATTGTTCGAAGATATTGCTGCCACTACTTCAACCGGATTTAATGATGATATTATTAGTCTTGCCGTGTTTGCACCTACTCCATTAACTGTGATGAGCATTCTAAATAATTCGCGTTCTTGTTTGTCAATAAAGCCAAACAGTGCGTGTAAATCTTCTCTTATTATTTCATGAATAAGCAACTGACACTCTTGTCCTTTTTTTAATTGAGAGAATGTGTTTAAACTTATGTTTATGTGGTAACCTATGCCGTTGTTTTCTACAATTGCATACGTTGGATTTATTTCAGTAAGATAGCCATTGATGTATTCAAACATATAAAAAAGTGTTTATTTTAGCTTGCAAAAATAAAAAACATATTTGATTGTTCAATTTTTTCTATTAATTAATGTGTGATAATTTAAAATTTTATTGGTTTATTGGCTACAAGTTTAAATAAAGCCTCAAAACTGAGTTGCGTTAAATAAACTTCTTAAACAGCATATAAAAACAAAATTTTATTATTTTTGTTGTACTCAATAAAAACTAATTGAAATGGGTTCAGAAATTGTTAAAAAATATACAAACGGAGAAATAACGGTAAGGTGGCAACCTGCTAAATGTATTCATGCTACAACTTGTTTTAAGATGTTACCAGAAGTTTTTAAACCTAGAGAAAGACCATGGGTAAAAATAAATGCTGCATCTACTGACGAAATTATAAAAACGGTTGAGGCTTGTCCAACAGATGCACTAACATGGTTATATAATGATCCAAATAGAAATAACAATAATAATTTTACGAAAATGCAAGAAAATTCTAAACAAAAACCTAAAATTGAGATAATAGATAATGGCCCTTTATTTATACCCGCAAGTGTTGATCTAGTTAATCACGATGGAAAAATACTTAAAGTGAATGAAGATAAGTATGTGTGCAGATGCGGACACTCTAAAAATAAACCATTTTGTGATGGTTCCCACATGAAAACGGGGTCTCAATAATTATAAAAAAAAAATGATAAATATTGATAAGTCAAAACCAGTAATGGTTACTGGTGCTACTGGATATCTCGCAGGTTGGATTATTAAACTTTTGCTAAAAAATGGCATAACAGTACATGCAACTGTTAGAGATCCTAATAACAAAGAAAAGTTAAAATATCTTGATGAGCTGGCAAAAAACTTAAAGGGAAACATTGTTTATTACAAGGCTGATTTGCTCGAAAAACATTCTTTTGACGAAGCAGCAAAAAATTGCGAGTTGGTTTTTCATACAGCTTCACCTTTTACCAATACTGTTAAAGACCCACAAAAAGAATTAATCGATCCTGCCTTACAAGGGACAATAAATGTTTTAGAGACGATCAATAAATCTGATTTTGTAAAAAGAGTGGTTTTAACAAGTAGTATTGCTGCAATAATGGGAGATAATAAAGATTTGATTAAGATACCTGATAATATGGCCATCGAAAATCATTGGAATACTTCTTCTACATTATCTCACCAACCATATAGTTATTCAAAAACCCTTGCAGAAAAAGAAGCTTGGACAATTAATAAAGCTCAAAACAGATGGCAACTTGTGGTTATTAATCCCGTTTTAGTCTTAGGTCCTGGAATTAATCCTCAAATAAGTTCCGAAAGTTTTAAATTGATGAAGCAACTTGGCGATGGCAGTATGAAAATAGGTGTTCCTAATTTCGAAATTGGTATTGTTGATGTTCGAGATGTGGCTCAAGCTCATTTTAATGCAGGTTTTATGCCCGAGGCAGAAGGAAGACATATTATTTGTGCCGAGCCTAAGAGTTTTCTTCAAATTGCAAATCTTATTAGAGACGATTTTGGAGACAAATTACTTTTGCCAAATAGAAACCTGCCAAAATGCTTAGTTTGGTTGGCTGCACCAACAGTTGGCGTTAAGCGGCGAATGGTGGCTCGTAATATGGGATATGAAATTAAAATAGATAACACTAAAAGTATTGAAAAATTAGGAATAAAATATAGACCAGTTAAAGAAACCTTAATCGACTTTTTTGAACAAATGTATGATAATGGGGCGTTTAATAAATAGTGATTCTGTGATTTAGTAACTCTGGATTTAATGCTGACATCATGGATAAGCTCTGCCTCTATTGACAAACACTATTTAATGTGCTACAAGCCAATTTATCCCAGACCCACTTTCAATCTCTAAAGGAACACTTAAAGAAACCACCTTTGTCATTTCTTCGGTAATAAGTTTTTGAACTTGCTCCAACTCTTCCTTTAAAACATCAAAATTTAATTCGTCATGGACTTGTAAAATCATTTTAGATTTTAGATTTTCCTTTTTAAATCTATTATAGACATTTACCATCGCCAACTTAATTATATCTGCTGCCGAGCCTTGAATGGGTGCATTTATGGCATTTCGCTCTGCAAATCCTCTTACAATTGCATTCCGACTATTAATGTCTGGTAAATATCTTCTTCGACCAAAAATTGTCTCAACATATTCTTTTTCTCGTGCCTTTTTGATACTCTTGTCCATAAAGATTTTGACACCCGGAAAAGTTTCAAAATAATTGTCAATTAATTCTTTAGCTTCGGTTCGTGAGATATTAAGTCTTTGAGCCAGACCAAAAGCCGAAATCCCATAAATTATTCCAAAATTGGCAGTTTTTGCTTTTGCTCGCATTTCGCGTTCAACATCTTTTTCATCAATATTAAATATTTTGGCAGCAGTAGCAGTATGAATATCAAGACTAAATTTATTAAATGCTTCTAACATATTTTGATCCTGACTTAAATGTGCCATTATTCTGAGCTCAATTTGCGAATAGTCTGCCGAAAAGAAAATATGATTCTCATCGCTTGCCACAAACGACTCACGTATTTTTCGTCCCCGCTCTTCTCTAATAGGAATATTTTGAAGATTAGGATTATTTGAGCTTAATCGTCCAGTTGATGTAACTGTTTGATTATAACTTGTATGCAATTTTTGAGTTTTTTCGTTTACCAAATCTGGCAAAACATCTACATAAGTATTTATTAGCTTATTTACAGATCTAAATTCTAATATTTCTTTAATTATAGGATGTTTATCTATGAGTTTTACAAGCTCTTCTTCGCCAGTACTATATTGTTTGGTTTTAGTTTTTTTAGGTTTTGATGTTACGACCAATTTTTCAAATAAAATAATCCCTAATTGTTTTGGCGATGCAATATTAAACTCCTCGCCAGCATATTCAAAAATTTTTTTCTCTAGCTGGGAAAGCTCTATTTTTAAAGCCTCCGAATATGCACGTATTGTTTTAGAATCGATTCGCACTCCAGCTTTTTCCATTGAGTTAAGCACTGTAACAAGGGGCATTTCGATATTATAAAACAAATCCTCAAAATTGTTTTCTTTAAGAGCGGCGGCAAAAATATCTTTAAGCCTAAAAGTAATATCTGCATCTTCGCAAGCATAATCGGATACAAGATTTACATCAATATCCTTCATGTTTTTTTGGTTTTTACCCTTTGCTCCAATAAGAGTTTCGATCGGCAACATTTTATATTTTAGATATTTTTCTGCTAAAAAATTAAGATTGTGTTTTTGCTCAGGTTCAATAAGATAATGGGCTATCATTGTATCAAACATCTTGCAATTTAAACTTATTCCGTAGTTACACAAAACAGAAATGTCATATTTTAGATTTTGACCGACAATAAGTTTACCATCATCATTAAAAATCGGGTTGAACATTTCAAGGATATCCTTTGTTTGTTCAAAACCATCGGGCATCATCACATAATAGGCTTCTTTTTCCTTAAATGAAATTGCAAGACCAATAATTTCGGCATTCATAGTATCTAAATCCGTAGTTTCGGTATCAAAACATATTTCGTGTTGCTCTTTTAATGTTTCGATAAGTTTTTCAATCTCAAATACGGTTTCGATAAGCTTATAATTAACATCCGAGTTTTCTGAATTAAAAGTTTGATGAGTTTGCTCAATCTGGACACTTTGCGTATCTCCAAAAAGATCGAACTGTAATTGAGATTGATTTCCAGACTGCTTTCCAGATTTTGTTGCCAACTCTTTAGTTAGTGTGCCAAGATTATTTCCAATCACTCTTGCTTTAAGAGTGTTAAATTCTAACTCATCAAAAATTGTGTTAAGTTTTTCGTAATCGGGTTGTTCACGTTCGAGTTCTTTTAGCTCAATTTCGATTGGTACATTAACATCTATTGTTACTAAGTCGCGCGATAAATACAGCTGCTCCTTACTGTTTGCAACATTTTCTTTTTGTTTACCAACAAGTTTTGTAATGTTTTGATAAATGTTGTCGATACTACCAAATTTAGATATTAGTTTAGCCGCTGTTTTTTCGCCAACACCTGGTACACCTGGCACATTATCAGAAGTATCTCCCCAGAGAGCAAGAATGTCAATTACTTTTGATGGATGATCAATTCCAAACTTTTTATTTATTTCTTCAACACCAAGAATTTCCGCTCCATTTCCTCCACGTGAGGGTTTATACATATAAATATTTTCATCAACTAATTGAGCATAATCTTTGTCAGGTGTCATCATATAAACTGTTGATTCTGTAGAGCCAAAAGTTTTTGCAAGTGTACCGATAACATCATCAGCCTCAAAACCAGCTACTTCGATAATAGGAATATTATATGCTTGCAGTATGTCTTTTATATATGGTATAGAAAGTTTGATGTCTTCAGGAGTAGCATCTCGATTTGCTTTATACTCTTTGTACATTTCGTGTCGAAAATTCGGACCCGGAGGATCAAAACCAACACCAATATGACTAGGGGCTTCTTTTTTTAAAATTTCTTCCAAAGTATTTACAAACCCAAATATTGCAGAGGTGTTAAGCCCTTTAGAGTTAATTCGAGGGTTTTTTATAAAAGCATAATACGAACGAAAAATAAGGGCATAAGCATCTAGAAAAAATATTTTGTTTTTCATTTAATAAAGTTTTGCTCAAAGTTAAGATTTTTTGTAATTATTTAAGCGTAAAATTGCTGACAGTTTTGTTTTTGTCGGTGTTTTTTTTTGAGTTTTAGGTTCAGAACAACTGACCTAAGAAAGGTAGTTTTTTTATAATAGTATGATAAATAGT
>CAYNKH010000002.1:0-46653 GCA_964397745.1 uncultured Bacteroidales bacterium
AAAGATAAAACACTATGCAGTAAAATCAAAAAAAATAAAATTATAAAGATTTATGCTTTTTCTTTATGTTTATAATGCCAAAACACTTATAATTTATTAGTTAATCGCAAAACTATTGTTAATATTCTACATTAGATGCGTGGTAGAACTGTAAAATAAACTATATTTGTGAGGTAATTATTAATGATGATTGAAACACTCCTAAAAATAAGAAATTGGCAGAATCTGCTGGGGAAAAGCATTTCGAGTATATTTAGAATCGCTTTGATGTCAAAACCAGTAAAGACATTCAAAAACACCGAACCTGTAAGTAAAGATTTGATTATTTTGGGGAATGGACCAGGACTCAAACCATTTATTGAAGAGAATAGAGATAATTTATCAAAATATGAGTTGCTTTGCGTTAATCACTTTAGTATTACCGATTATTACACTGAATTAAAGCCAAAGTATTATGTTGCAATAGCATTTGATCTTTTTCTGGATGATATTATGCCTCATTTTGTAGAAGCTTCAAATAAATTATTTAATGCAATAGCCGATAAAACTGATTGGCCGCTTAAGTTTTTTATTACAGTTGAAGCCAAAAAACATCAGAGATGGCAGAAAATTTTGAGCCGAAATAAGAATGTTGAAATTATTTATATAAATCTAACTCCAATTGAGGGTTTTCAGAAATTTATGTATCGCAATTTTGATAAGGCTAAAGGAATGCCCAGACCACACAATGTTATGGTACCAGCAATTTATACAGCCATTTATTTGAAAGCAAAAAAAGTGTTCCTTGCAGGTGCAGACCACTCATGGTTAAAAGAACTATATGTTGATGAAAACAATCAGACATTATTTTTCGACAAACATTTCTACGATAATGAAAAACAATTAAAACGATTTAATTATGACACTGAAAACTACCTAAAACTTCATGAAATTATAAATTCTATTAGTTGTGCATTTGCTAGTTACCACATTTTGAGAGGATATGCAGAATACAGAAATACAGAAGTTTTAAATGCAACTCCAAAATCTTTTATAGATGCGTTTAAGCGTTCTAAAATTTAGCGATATTCTTATCCAGTTTATTTTATGTTAAGAGATATAATTATGTTTTTTAGTATCTACCACCAATGACGACTTCGAAATAATCAGCAAACTATCTCCTTGTTTCAATAATTTATATGAGGTGTTTTGTGATTACCTTGGTTTTATTCTATGCATTACAATAAGTTTTTACCAAAACATCTCTACTTTATTGTTACCAACAACATGTTTGTTATTAAAAAAACTATCTTTGCATAAGACTAAAGTATAAGATTATTCAAGAATTAAAATGAACTTAAAACTTACAAATACTTTAAAAAACGGACTTATAGTTTCGTGTCAAGCTGATAAGGGAGATACTTTCGATGATGTTGAATCAATGGTAAAGTTTGCAAAAGCAGCTTATATGGGAGGTGCTGTTGGTATCAGGTCTGAGGGGATAATAAAAACAAAAGCCATTATTAAAAATGTAAGTTTGCCAGTCATCGGTCTTGTAAAGTCCTTATTTGAGGATGGTTCTGTTAGAATTACAGGAACAGAGGAGCAAGTCGTCAACTTGATTAAGATTGGTGTTGATATTATTGCGATTGACGGCACTTTTAGAGAACGAGAAGGACTAACAGGTCCAGAATTTATCAAAAACATAAAGACAAAATATAATTGTATAGTTTTAGCTGATATTGCAAGTTTAAAAGAAGGTGTTGCTTGTGCTTTGGCTGGAGCAGATTTTATTTCTTCAACATTAAACGGATATACTCCTGAAACATTTAACGATAATAATGGAGTCCCCAATTTTGAACTGGTAAAAGATCTATTTAACAATGTTGATGTTCCAGTTTTTGCCGAAGGTCGGATTTGGAATCCTCAGCAAGCAGCAAAAATGATGAGTGTTGGTGCACATACAGTGATTGTTGGCACTGCAATTACACGACCACAAAACATTACAGAAAATTTTATAAAAGTATTAAAATAAGATTATGAATATTCAACTTACAAATAAAAGAATTGTTGGCAGTGGTTATCCTGCTTATATAATGGGAGAAATCGGAATAAATCACAATGGAGACATTAATATTGCTAAGAAATTGATTGATAGAGCCGCAATTATTGGTATTGACGGTGTAAAATTCCAAAAACGAACTATTTATAAAATGTATCGTAGTTCATTTTTAGAAGCTCCCTACATGAAAGACAATTCTTTCGGGAAAACCTATGGGGAACATAAAAGCTATTTAGAGTTTTCTAATGAGCAATTGTTTGAACTTAAAATATATGCCGAAAATAAAGGATTGGATTTTATTGTTAGTGGTTTTGATTTTCCAGGTTTTGATTTTATTAATTACGAGCTAAACACATATTTTCATAAACTGGCAAGCCCTTTGGTAACTCATCTTCCTTTGCTTGAGCATGTTGCAAAATACAATAAGCCAATGGTACTCTCAACTGGAATGCATACTTTTGAAGAAGTAGAGAGGGCTGTAAAAACAATTTTACCTTTAAATAATAAATTAATTTTATTGCAGTGTACAACTTCATATCCAACTAATAACGAAGACGTTAATCTTTCAGTAATAAAGAGGTATATTAAAGAATTTAATGTTCTGGCTGGATACTCTTCGCATGACAAAGGGGTTGTTATTCCTGCTGCATCTGTTTTGTTCGGAAGTTGTTTTATTGAGAAACACTTTACTTTGGATAGAACAATGAAAGGACCAGATCATGTATGCTCTGTAGAACCGCGTGGAATGGAAATGATTAAATCATATACCAGAGCTTTGGAAGCATCAATTGGAACAGATGTAAAGAATATTTCAGATTCGGAGATTTCTGCAAGAGATAAATATGGATATAGTTGTGTTTTAAATAAAGACTTGAAAAAAGGAGATAGAATAACAAAAGAAGATATCGGCTATAAAGTCCCGAGTATTGGGCTAAGACCAGATCAAATTAATTTAATATTGAATAAAGTTCTTGTTAGAAATATTAAAGCTGATACTCAAATTAATCAGGATGATGTATTACCCTAAGCTTGAGCAACGCTGGAATATGATTATGTTGACCATAAAAAAACACGAAGAATCAAGCGATTCTTATTTATTGAGTTTATGAGGTTAGTTAAAAAAATATAAAATTTTAGAGTAAGAATTTTGACATATAATTAGTATTTATTATGAGTGTTATTTCATTTGTACCTATTCGGAGCGGTAGTAAATCAATTAAAGATAAAAACATAAAACCATTCTATGGCAAGCCTTTGATTTATTGGGTCTTATCTTCGTTGCAAAATGCTTCTCAAGTAGATAAAATTGTTGTTGCCTTGGACTCTGAAAAATATGAAAGTATTGTAAATGATTTTGGTTTTTCGAAAGTTGAAATATACCATCGAGACACTGCTAATTCTACTGATACATCATTAACTATTTCTGTTGTCCTTGAATACCTATCGAATGCAGGATTAAAAGATGATGATATATTTATGATTGCACAATCCACATCACCTTTTACATCTACTGTCGATTTTGACTCTGCTATCAAGCAGTTTGTGCATTCAGAGAAGGACTCCATGCTATCTTGCGTGAAAACAAAGAGGTTTTTCTGGAATAATGACGGAACTCCACTAAATTACGATTATAAAAACAGACCACGCCGTCAAGATTTTGATGGTGGCATATATATGGAAAATGGGGCATTTTATATTAGTAGAGTTTCGAGGCTTATTGTTGAAAAAAACTTTATTTCAGGATTAATAGATATTTATGAAATGTCCGAACAAAACGCTTTGGAACTTGACGAACCGTCTGACTGGAAAATTGGAGAATATTTGATGGCTAAACGCGAAAATAGTACGAAGCAAAAACCAGTAAAAATAAAACTCTTTTTGTCGGATGTGGATGGTGTTTTAACAGATGCTGGAATGTATTATTCTGAAAAAGGTGATGAGCTTAAAAAGTTTAGTACTTATGATGGAATGGGTTTTAAAATATTGCAAGGAAAAGGAATAAAAGTTGGTATTATTACAGGTGAAGATCGTGAATTAAATAGAGCTCGTGCCAATAAACTTCAGTTAGATTTTGACTTTCATGGAGAAACAAATAAATTAGAAACAGTTTCTAAAATTTGTGCGAAAGCTAAAATTACTCTATCCGAAGTAGCATATATAGGTGATGATATTAACGATTTTGAGCTTTTATCAAATGTTGGATTAGCTGCCTGCCCAGCAAATGCAATGCAAAAAATAAAAGACATTCCTGGTATTATCCAGCTTGCAAAAAAAGGGGGCGAAGGTGCAGTAAGAGAATTTGCCGAAATGATAATGAACGATTTTTATTTAGAGTAAAATGAGTTCGTATTCCTTTGATTTATCAAAAAAACAAATACTTTTGCATAAACAGATTTTTAATAGAGTACGTTTGTTATGACTTCATTATTAAAACAAATATTTTTAAGCATAATCTTTTTAATACCTGTCTCGGTTTCTGCTCAAACTTTTCATGAATTTTTTTCAGATTTCTCGAAAACACAAGACTCATCAAAACTATATGTTGAAATTGATAACGCTAATTTTTTAAAGAATAATGAATATTTTAATCCTTTTGTCGAAGGATACACTCTTATCGGATATTGGCTAAAACCACAAATAAAATATAATGCAACAACAAGGCTGAGTATCTCTGCTGGGTTTCATGCTCAAAAGTACTCGGGGGTAAAAGGTTTTAGTGAGTTTATGCCATTATTTAGCCTTGAGTTTAAAACTGGAGAACGTAGCAAACTAATTTTTGGCAATCTTACAAATACTATAAACCACAATTTATCAGACTATATTTTAGCTGATGAAAATTATCTTACCAATAATGTCGAAAGCGGCTTACAGTTTATGCATAAAAGTAAAAGATTCTTTTCAGATTCATGGATAGATTGGAAGCAATTTATTTTTAAAGGCTCACCGTTTCCAGAAGTACTATTGTTTGGCACATCTAACAAAATAAGCTTAATCTACAAAAACAACAATTCGATATTAGATTTAAATCTTAGCGGAGTAGCAAGCCATGTTGGAGGGCAAATAAACTCAAGTAATGATTATGTGCAAACAATTATGAACTCTGCCACCGGATTAAATTATAATATATATCCAGAGGTGTTTTTTACGAAAATTAGTCTATTTTCGCATTATTACACCTCATTAGACCAAAGTCCTACAAAAAGATTAAAGTATATTTACGGTTACGGCGTATTGTCGGGTGTCGAAGTCGCAAACGAATATGTTGATCTTAGAATGACACATTGGTATGGAGATTATTATTTTACAAAATTTGGAAATCAGATGTTTTCATCACTTAATATTGAAAAACCAAATTATACCGAAGACCAGCGAGCGTTTGTAAATGCACATTTAATGGCGAAATATGAGAAAATTAAAAACCTTAAAATAGGATTAGGCGTAAATCTATATTATGATCTTTATAATCTAAGAATGGATTATTCTATGGGATTTTATATTAAATCGAATTTTAGATTTAAATTAATTGATTAAATAACAAAACTATGAATATGAAAAATACATTCTTCACTTTACTACTACTTATTGTTGTTTTATCAGGGTGTAAAAAAGCAAATATATCAGATGATCCATATATAGATAGTATTGGCGGAGTAAAAATAAGATATATTGTAAGTGTTGTTGATGGTTCGTCAACAATTGGCAAGTCTGACTTAACAATCGAAAATGCTACAGTTTGTGTGGTAGTTAATGATAGTGTTTACGAAACTCCAGTTGATAAAAACGGGCTAGCTGTGTTTAGTAATTTATTTGCCGGTAACACAATTGTTCAAATTAAATGCGAGGGATATACAACTGCCAATTTAATTGTTGATTTACGAGCTATGCCTGACACAAGCCACGTTTATGATGCTACGAATTATAGAGTTGTTTCAAGTATTGTCTCTCTCTTTCCGACAAGTGGCGACAATCTTGCAAGTATCTCAGGCAAAATACGAGCCGAGTTAGATTTAACAAATACTGAGTTAGAAACTGTAACCACGGATCTTGAAGTAAGAGCCAATGTTATTGCTGCAGATCTATATAATTATGTTGATCATAATTGCTCGGGTGGTGTAATTAATCTTAATTATACTGATTTTATAATTACGAGTAGTAACTCATCTGGTAATTATTCTATGAAAGTGCCAGCATCTACAAAAGGTTTAAGATATATTATTAATGCTGATGATTTTGAGCATTTTCAACAAATTAGTGTAAGTGATACGAAAAGAAAAGTTTACAATTTAGAGGCCGATACTATTAGTGTTCAGACTGGTGGGACTTATATAAAAGATTTAATATATCAATAAAAAACATTCGAATCGCAGCAAAGCAAACAGTAGTTTTCAATTGATTTTACGAAATTACTTTTGTTCGAGTCTTAACACTAAAAGTAACTCTTTTTTTGTATTTAGTTAAATGATTGTATAATGTTTTAATAAAACTTCCTAACACCTATTATCTCTCTCACTTCTTTTAAGGTTTGTGCAGCACTTGTGCGGGCTTTTTCAGCGCCCATTCGTGCAACTTTGCTCAAATACTCGTCATTGGAATAAATGTCCTTAATCTTACTGTTAATAGGTGCGATGATTTTTATAACATCTTCGGCAAGTTGTTTTTTAAGATCACCGTATCTTATTTCGCAGGTTTTATATTTTTCGGTAAAATATTCAACAGTATCAGCACTTGACACAATCTTTAATATTGTAAAAAGATTATTAACCGATTCTGACATTTCGGAATTTTGAATTGTTGGTCCGCTATCTGTAACTGCACGCATAATTTTTTTGCGAATAGTTTTTTCATCGTCAGCAAGAAAGATTCCGTTTCCTTCCGATTTTCCCATTTTACCTGTTCCGTCAAGTCCAGGTATTTTAATAAGTTCTTTATCAAAATTATATGCAACAGGTTCTTTAAAATAATCGACACCATACATATTATTAAATCTACGGGCAAACTTACGAGCCATTTCAAGATTTTGCTCTTGATCTTTTCCTACAGGGACTTTATCAGCATGGTGAATTAAAATATCTGCCGCCATTAAAACAGGATATGTTAAAAGACCAGCGTTTACGTTTTCGGGTTGTTTTCGAGCTTTATCTTTAAATGATGTTGTGCGTTCCAACTCACCTAGATATGCATTCATATTTAAGAGCAAGAATAATTCTGCAATTTCTGGCACATCGCTCTGAATATACAAAGTTGATATTTCAGGGTCAATGCCTGCTGCAAGATACTCAACTAAAACTTGTTTAACGCTTTTATGATGGTTTTCAGGAGTAGGGTGAGTGGTTAAAGAATGATAATCTGCAATAAAAAAATAGCAATTGCCTGCATGTTGCATTTTAACAAAGTTTTGCACTGCTCCAAGATAATTTCCTAAATGTAAATTCCCTGTTGATCTTATTCCGCTTAATACAATTTCGCTCATACTAAATTTAATTTTGTGGCTTTAACATGCCATTATAATTTTGCTGATTGTTTAAAATATTCATTGCCTTTTTAATTTCAGCATCATTTTTAACCCCGTAAATTATTCCGCCTTTTTCGTAATAATATTTTACAATTATTTCTTGACTTATCATTTCTTTAATTTCTTCTTTAAATAATCTGAGGTCTTTATCCTTATCGTGAGCGAATTTTTTTGTAAGGGTTTCGAGTTCCTCTTCGGCAACGGCAAAATATTTTTCTTCTTTCGATGATTTGATTAGTTGATTAAGAGTTTCTTCTGTTTTTGTTTTATAATCAAAATCTTTATCTTTAATAAATTCCATAAAGTTTTCAAAATCTTTATCTGTAAAAACAAAATCTTCAACAGGTGCAATTTCGCTATTTGTAAATTTATAATAATTCGCATAATCAAAGATAATATCTTTCACAATTAGGCTGGATGTTATCATGCTTAGTTTTTCTATCTCAATTTCGATATCAGGTCTTACGCCTCCACCATCAAAAACTTTACGTCCATTTTTTGTAGAAAATTCAGAGACAATTGAGTCGGGCATAACTCCTACACTGCCGTCCTCGTTACGGTGAGTATAATCTAAAGCTTGAATACAACGCCCACTTGGGATATAGTATTTTGCAGTTGTAACTTTTAATATGCCATTATAACTAAGATTTCGTGTAGTTTGCACTAATCCTTTACCAAAAGTTCTTTGACCAATTACAATGCCTCTATCGAGATCTTGAACACAGCCAGCAACAATTTCGGAGGCAGAAGCAGACGCTCTATTTACAATTACTACAAGTTTTATTTCAGTATCTAATGGTTCTGCATTAGCTTTATATTCTTTATCCCATTGAGCCACTTTGCCTTGAGTACTTACAATTAGCTCACCTTTTTCTACAAACAAGTTACATATTTTAACCGCTTCGACCAAGAGTCCTCCCGGATTTCCTCTTAAATCGAGCACTAAAGATTTAATATCGTGTTCTTTTTTTAAGTCCACAAAAGCATCTTTCACTTCGGAGGCTGCTGTGTTTGTGAAACTACTTAGTGCAATATATCCTGTGTTATTATCGCCTATAATTCCGTAATATGGTACAGATTTTCTTTTGATTTCTTGTCTAACAACTTCAATTTCAGTAGGTTTGTCTTGTCCCAATCGTTCGATGCTTAACAATACAGCTGTATTGGGTTCTCCCCTTAAAAGTTCCGACACTTGCTCTGAGGACATATTTTGCACGGATCTCCCGTCAATTTCTAATATAACATCTCCAGCTTCGAGTCCAGCTATTGCTGCTGGGCTGTCTTCATAAGGTTGATAAATAATTGTATATTCTTCACGTTTGCGAATTACTGCACCAATGCCGCCGTATTGTCCTGTTGTCATAAATTTGATGTCCTCAATTTTTGACTCTGGAATATAAACAGTATATGGGTCTAGACTTTTTAACATCGCATCAATTCCCGTTTTAATTATGTCGCCAGGAATAATTGGATCAACGTAATAAAGGTTTAATTCCTTGTATAGAGAATAAAAGACATCTAAGTTTTTAACAGTTTCAAAATTGTCTTCATTGGTTTTTGTGTCTCTACTTAAAGTAAAAGACATTAACAAAAATATAAAAAGTGTCAGAAACGTTGCAGTATAACGACTACTTATGTTTATTAGTTTATTAGTTTTTTTCATAGATTCAATAAATTTGAATAAATATTTTGTAAAGATAAAACTATTTTATTCTCAATTATATTGTAATCTTCTATCTTATTTGAATAATATACAAATCCAATGTGAGTTTCAATATTTTTATCAATACATATTTGTTTTAATTCTGACAGATTTAGCCTTATTGCTTCTTTGATTCTTCTCTTTACAAGGTTTCGGTCGCACGCTTTATTAATTTGCTTTTTAGGAACAGAAATAAAAAGCTTAATCCCAATATAATTACTGTTTTCTTTAGCTAAATAAACAGTTTTGAGTGGAGCGTTAGTAAAACGCATACCCTTTTCGAATAAGTTTTGTATTTCGGATTTATGTTTTAAAAAATACTTTCTGTTCAGTTTATTATTTTGGTTTTGAAACATAAGTTAAAACCTCTAGCTACTTTTGAGCTTTTATATATTGTTCTAAGGCTGCGGTCATCGAGGGGGCTTTAGCGGCTGGTGCTTTAATGTCTAAGCGTAAGCTATGTGTTTCGACAGCATTTGCAGTGGCTGGTCCAAAAGTAGCAATTTTTGTTCCATTTTGATGAAACTCAGGAAAGTTTTGCAAAAGAGAAGCTACGCCTGCTGGACTGAAGAACACTAAGATGTCATAGTTTACATCTTTAAGGTTCGATAAATCAGCACTAACTGTTCGATAAAGTATAGCTTTTGTAAATTTAATATTTGCCTTAGTAAGTTTACTTGGGATTTCTTGCTTGTGAATATCGCTTAATGGGATGATGAATTTTTCGTCCGCATTTTTTTTAATTAATTCTAATAAATCATCAAAAGTACCATTACCATAAAATATTTTTCTTTTACGATACACTACGTACTTTTGTAAATAAAATGCGATAGATTCTGATATGCAAAAATATTTCCAAGCATCATTAATCGTCACTTTCATTTCTTCGCATATCCTAAAAAAGTGATCGATTGCAGTTCGGCTATTAAAAATAACAGCAGTATGTTTAGCTATATCAACCTTACAACATCTAAATTCCTTCATTGAAACACCTTCAACCTGAACAAATGGGCGAAAATCAATTTTTAAATTGTATTTTTTTGCCAAATCAAAATATGGAGATTTTTCTGTCGCCGGTTTAGGTTGTGAAACTAGAATGCTTTTAATTTTCATTCTCAAAAGTTTTTTAGTTAACAAATTTATTTAAAATTTACCCAATAGTTTTATTAATACTATAATGGGTAATATTTCAAAAATGCAAAAGTACAAAATTGAGTAGTGATTAAAAAATTTAATTTTAAGAGATTGCCTAAAGAAGATAAATAAGTTATAAAAAAATAATATGCTTGCCATTACTAAAATTAGAGTTATCAACACATTAAGCAACATGCCTCCAACAAATGGAATAAGTATAAAAACAGGAAAAACAATTAATCCTGTCAATCTCAGTGCATGAAAAAAACTGTCTAAATATGCTTTTATTTGCAACTGTATATTAAATAACCATGCAAAGTAGTGGTAGGTTAAGTATTTTAGCATCATTAATATGATAACCCCAAGTGTAATAACCGAAAATTCTAAAATTGTTTTTGAATCTGATAGGATAATTGTGTTATATGGGTAATATCGAAATACTGTATAAATTGCACCACCGATACTTATTGCTGCTGCTATTATTATAACTAGATCTGCTTGTTTTACGTTAGAATTTGTTTCGCTATATGCCACTCTTGCAATGTCTTGCTTAAAAGCAATAAAAAACAAGTGATTGTAATACTTTGGAAAAAAAATTTTAATGCTAATGTAAGTAATAAATAGCAATAATGATACAGCAAGAAGTATGAATTGCCCATAGTCTGAATGCCTTTGTATTGAAGGCATCAACAGTTCTAAAAATACGCTATTAAATTGCATACTTATATTATTTCTCAATACTAAAGCTATTTTGCCCTATTTTTTCTCCACCCATATAAAGCTCTACCGTATATTTTCCGAGCAGGACAGCTTCTTCGATGTCATAAAAAATTACAACAGCGAGGTCTTTATTATTGTAAATAATATCTCTATATGCCGAGCATGCGATTTGCTTTTCTCTATACTCAAAAGTGTCTCCTTTTGTCATAGTGTAGCCATCGGGACGAATAACTCTAAGATAAACCCGTCTTGGGCCAGGCTCCGCAAGATCGTTGCCAACAAGATTAAAAGAAACTTTTATTTTCTCTATACGTTTTGACTTTTCTGTTTCTTTTCCTCTGCGATTTAAAAAACCAATTTGGATATTTGAAGTCTTTATAACACTTGCAACCTCAATTGTAGTTTCAAGTTCAGTGTTTTTCTCCACAACTCCATCCATTTCTGTTTTTATTCTAATATGTTCTTGTTTAACATGAATATTTTCTGCTATTAGTTTTTTGTTCATTTGGTCGAGACTATCAATCTGATAAACATAATGGCGCATTATGGAGCGTAATGAACTTAATTCGTTTTCGTATTTTTTCTGAATACTGTAACTATAGTTTTTTACATTTTCGAGTTCTTCTATTAATGACATTATGTGCTCTTTTTCCATTTGTATTTCAGAGTTTAAACTGTCATTTGATGTTTCAAGCAAACTATAATCGTCGTACAACAAATTAAGTTCTTGCTTAAGATTATCTTTTTCTTTTGTAACTTCTTGCGTTTTAACAATACTCGTTTGATTTCTTTTTGAAAGATCGTGCAACATATATCCCATAACCGCAATAGCCACAAGCATCAATGATACTAATGCAATTAGCACTTTAGTGGTTGTGTCCTTCTTGTTCCGTTTTATTTCATTCATTTCAGTCATATAAATATAATTTAATGCAAAATTAGAAAAATTGAGACTATATATTAATAAAAGTAGTATTTTTGGTAAAAATTATTTATAAAAATGAAATTGTTTTTATTAGAGACACCTAATTTTAAGATTGATGGAGGGGCTTTTTTTGGCATCATTCCTAAAACCTTTTGGGAAAAGAAATATCCTGCAGATAAAAATAATATGTGTAATGCTGCATGTAGGTCGATGCTTATAAAAGAAAGTGGTCGTCTTATTCTTATTGATACTGGTATTGGCGAAAAAAATGAAAGTGGTTCTCAAGATGGATATTTTGTTGATTTTGCAGAAAACTTAGAAGCAAATATTAAAAAAGCTGGGTTCGACCCTAAGGATGTTAGTGATGTGGTGCTTACGCATTTACACTTTGACCATTGTGGGGGAACTACTAAGATTGACCTGGTAACAAAAAAAGAAGAAAACGTTTTTCCAAATGCAAACTTTTATATTTCTCAAACCCAGTGGGACAATGCTGTAAATCCAAATTATCGAGAAAAATCTTCTTATGTTATCAGTAAATTTGGTTTTTTGGCCAAAACCAATAAACTACGACTTGTAAAACAAGAGCTTTATTTAACTCCAAACATACACCTTAGGATTTTTAATGGACACACACCAGGATTAATGCTGCCAGTTATAAAGCATGAAGATAAAACGCTGTTTTTTGGTGGAGACCTTATTCCTGCGGCCGCCTCAATACCTTTATCGTGGGTGTCTGCGTATGATCTTTTTCCTTTGACCAGTATAAGAGAAAAACAAGAAATACTTAAAGAAGCCGCAAAAGACAATTGGATATTAATTTTGCAGCATGATTATTATAATGAGTGTTGCAACCTTGTTCATACTCCTAGAGGCGTTAGAGCAAACGAGATATTAAAATTTAACGAATTGTTCAATGAAAATTAAAACACTTATTATATCGGGATTTATATCATTGTTTGTGCTTTCGTGTACGGATACTTATGTCTATAACGCATCACAACGCAAACTTATCAACAATTCTTGGCAAGTTAATACTTATGTTGATTATTCGCAAAACAGTACTTTAAATATCATTCAAGCAGTATATGTTTTTGAAGAATCAGGCGTTTTAACCAAAATTTACCCTAATAATGATACTGTTATTGCAGAGTGGTCGATGAGTGTAGATGCTCAATATCTTATTTTAGGGGCTAATACATTCAAAATCACAGCGTTGACAAATAAAGTGATGTCTCTTAGGTTTGGCGATGCAGAAATGTTTTTTATTGCAAGGAATTAAAGAACAATTATTTACTAATTGCTAATAATTGCTCAACATATTCTCGAGTGCTCGATAATCGAGGTATTTTGTTTTGTCCTCCGAGTTTGCCTTTATTTTTAAGCCATTGGTAAAAAGCTCCTTCTTTAAGTACATGGTGTCGAGGAAAGCCAATAGTAATATCTTTGTATCTTTTTGCATCATAATCAGAATTTATTTCTCGAAGTTTAGTGTCGAGATGAACCATAAACAAATCTATACTAATGGGCTCGACAATAAACTCAAATAGCCATTCGTGAACTCCTTGCGGATTTTTATCTAAAAACAATGGAGCTGCCGTAAACTCTCTAATTTTTGCTCCAGTTTTTTCGCAAGCAAAAACAATAGCTTTTTGAGCATTATTGATAATTAATTCCTCTCCAAAGGCGTTAATAAAGTGTCGAGTTCTACCAGTGATAACAAACTTATATGGATTTCGAGATGTAAACATTACTGTATCTCCAATTAAATAGCGCCATAGACCACCGTTTGTCGAAATAAGCATTGCATAATTGACATCTGTTTTAACTTCAGATAATGGAATGGCATTCATGTTTTCGGACAAGTAGTCTGATAGTTCAATAAATTCATAATAAATACCATAATCGAGCATGAGTAGCATTTCGTTTTTTCTTTGTTCAAACTCATCCTGAATTCCAAAAAAACCTTCGCTTGCATTATAGGTTTCGAGGTAGGTCATTTTATCAGATGGGATTAACTCATGAAACATACTTTGATAAGGCATAAAACTTACTCCACCATGAACATACAACTCAAGATTAGGCCATACTTCTAAAATGTTTTTTTTGCCCGTAAAATCAAGAATGTTATTTAGTAGCACCAGCAACCAAGAGGGAACCCCAAGTAAGCTTGTTACGTTTTTATTGGTTGTTGTGTGAACAATTCTATCAAGTTTTTCGTCCCATTCTTCAATTAACGATATGTCTTCTTTAGGAAGTCGATGAAAGTATGTCCAAAATGGTAGGTTTTTGATTAAAACAGCAGACAAATCACCATAATATGAGTTTTCGCTATTCATGTTAACGTTAGTGCTACCGCCGATAGCAAGAGTTTTGCCTGTAAAAACCCCAGTTTCTGGATATTTGTCTGCATAAATAAAGTAAATGTCTTTTCCGCTCCTAAAATGGCAATCATCTAGCGACTCTTTGCTAATAGGAATAAATTTACTTCGGTCTGTGGTTGTTCCACTAGATTTTGCAAACCACTTAATCTCAGTAGGCCAAGTAATGTTTGGCTCTCCGCTTAAAAGTCTTTCGATATATGGTTTAAAGGTGTCATAGTCAAAAACTGGAACTTTTGAGGAAAAGTCGTGATGAGAACGTATATTGCTAAAGTCAAATTCTTTTCCAAATTCGGTATCTTTAGCAAAATCAATAAGATATTGCAAAACGCCCTCTTGCACTTCGACTGGATTTTTTCTAAAATAGTCGATTTGAGCTAGCCTGCTATAATTTATCAGACTTACTATTGAATTTATCATTGACATATCAGTACAAATTAACAAAAAAAAACTATTTTTAACAAAAAAATTATTTTATGAGCATTTTTGATATTATTCTTGCAATTATAATCTGCTATTTTGGTTATAAGGGGTATAAAAACGGGCTCATCAAAGAACTTGGTAGTTTGGTCGCTTTGATAGCAGGAATGTTTATTGCAATAAGATTTTCTGATTTAGTTAACTCGATTTTAATAAACAATACTAATATTGCCTCAAAGTTTATTCCTATTGTTTCTTTTGCAGCAATTTTTGTCGCAATAGTTGTACTTGTTTTAGTTTTTTCTAAAATATTAGACAGATTTATAAAAGTTATCAAACTAAATTGGCTTAATAAATTTGGTGGCATTGTTTTCTCATTGTCAAAAACAACAATTATATTAGGAGGGCTTTTTTTTCTTATTCTACAGCTAAATAATAAAATAGGATTAGTCGCACCTGAATTATTTAATAAATCATTATTGTATAAACCTCTGGTAAAAGTATTTGAATTTATTTTTCCGTATTTAGACCACTTAACGGTTTACACTGTATTGTAGAGCATGAGTTCAATATGTTTTTAAAGTTAGAACAGATTTTAGTGCTGTTATTGCTGATGGTCTAATCCAATGGGGCAGGCCTCCCTTCGGGGAATCAAAGGGTGTGAGAAGGGGAATTGGGGTTTGAGTAAAATGGGACTTCGAGACGATTCTTGTGCCTCGAATTATAGGTGGTTGAGCGAAGCCAAAACCACCGATTTAGACAGATGTGTTCATTTGTGGTTTTTAGTTTACAATTTTTACAAAAAAATACGATAGTTTCATTTTACGACAACAGGCTATCACAAACTATCTTATAGTAAAAAAAAGCCTCGCATTGCGAGGCTTTTTTGGGGTGAATGATGGGAATCGAACCCACGACCCCCGGAACCACAATCCGGTGCTCTAACCAACTGAGCTACAATCACCATTTTGAGAATGCAAATATACAACCTAAATTATAATTGTGCAAAAATATTTTTAAATTTCAAAAATATTAAAATCGTAAGATTCAATTATTGGATTTGAAAGGATGTTTTTACATAAATCATCCACCATACTTGCTGCTTCAGCCTTGTCTTTAGCCTCTAGTTCGACATCAATGTGTTTTCCAATGCGAACATTTGAAATTGTGTTAAATTTCATTTTTTTTGCACTGCTCATTACGGCTTTTCCTTGAGGGTCTAATAGAGCTTTAAGCGGCATTACATTAACTTGTGCGATAAATTTCATTCTATTACTGTTTTTTAATTGTCAAAATTTGTTTCAAAAATGAGAGGGCAATATATAAAATAATTGCCAACCCTATCCCTAAAATTTTAAATATTATTAACAAAATTAAACCTCCTAAAATTAATATCAGTTGCCAAGCAACTTCTTTAAGCTTAAAAGTCTTAAGTTTGAGAGACATCAACTTAATGTTTGAAACCATTAGCAATGATAATAAGATGTTTATGGCAACAAAACTATATGGGGACAATAAAAATTCTGCAATTGGACTATTGTTATTAACACAATAATAGGATATCGAAATAATAAATAAAGCCATTGCAGGAGTCGGTAATCCTTTAAATTCAATTTTTTGCTCAGTATCAATGTTAAATTTTGCCAGTCTTAATGCAGCAAAAACAACAAGCAGTAGTGCCGAAAACGCCAAAAATGTCTCATTATCATTTTTAATCAGAAAAAGATTGTAAAATATTGCTGTTGGAGCAAAACCAAAACTTATAAGATCGGCGAGCGAATCTAATTGCTTGCCAAATTCGGATACTGCTTTTAAAAGCCGTGCTGAGAACCCGTCAAAAAAATCAAAAACACTAGATAAAATCACCAACAAAGCTGCTGTCTCAATATCTCCTCTAAAAGCAAAGATAATTGCTAAAGAACCCGAAATAAGATTCAAACTAGTTATCACTGATGGTATTACTTGTCTAATTTTCATTTTATACTAAAAAAATCATTTCCTTTAACAATATTTAACAATAATTGTTGTTATTTTGTTATATGGTAACTTTATTAACTTATGAACTTAAAAACAAAAGTAGTAATAATTATAATATTTGCAGCAAATTCTTTATTTGCTCAGGTTACTCCTAAATACAGTAATGAGTTTTTGGCAATTGGTGTTGGAGGTAGAGCCTTAGCAATGGGGAACTCTGTTGTTGCTTCGGTAGATGATATTAATTCTATTTATTGGAATCCCGCAGGATTAACAAAACTCGAAAAACAAATCGAAATTGGTGCTATGCACTCAGAGTATTTTGCTGGTATTGCAAAGTTCGACTTTATTGGAGCATCTTATAAAATCGATAACAAATCTGCTGTGGGACTCTCAATGATACGCTTTGGTGTTGATGACATTCCTAACACACTTGATTTAATTGATAGCGATGGCAACATCAGATACGACCGTATCTCCTCGTTTTCTGTAGCCGATTATGCTTTTTTATTCTCTTACGCACGTGTTTTACCTATTGACGGACTTAGCCTCGGCGGAAATGTAAAACTTATACGAAGAAATGCTGGAGATTTTGCTGATGCCTGGGGCTTTGGTTTTGATATTGCAGCTATGTATGATATTAAAAACTGGCATTTTGGAGCTAATCTGCGTGATGCAACTTCGACTTTTAATGCTTGGAGGTTTAATCAGGAATTACTTCGCGAGGTTTTTGAAGCAACAGGCAACGAAGTTCCCGAAAATGGATTAGAAATTACTTTACCACGACTTATTCTTGGTGCTGGATATAATTTTATTATTAGCGAGAAATTTAATCTCTATACCGAAATAGGACTTAACACAACATCGGACGGTAAAAGAAATACTTTGTTAAAAACCGACTTAATTAGCATTGATCCTTCAATGGGTATTGAAATTGGATATAGTAATATAGTTTTTGCTCGAGCTGGAGTTAATAATTTTCAGCAAATACCCGAATTTGACGGTACTAATGACTTTTCTTGGCAACCCAATATTGGTATTGGAATTAAATATTTTGGCTTTAGACTCGATTACGCATTAACGGATATTGGAAATCAAAGTATTGCATTGTATTCGCATATTTTTTCGCTCAGTTATAATTTTAACGCTAATGCTCTGTTAAAAAAACCAGACTAACCAAGTTATAATTAAAAAGATTTTTATTAAACTTGCTGTTGTATTACAATATTTTGTATTTTTAAACTATGAACATAATTTTAAAATCTGTCGTTCTATCTGTTTTGCTTATTCTAACTATGTCAAAAGGTTTAGATGCACAAAATTATGGTAATGAGTGGATTAACTATGACCAGCAGTATTTTAAAATTCATGTAAGCAGCGACGGATTATATAGAGTTTCTTATTCGGAATTGGTAAGTGCAGGGATTCCTGTCAGTTTGATAGACTCTCGTGGGATAAGTGTTTTTTACAAGGGAGAGGAACAATATATATACATACATGGACAAAGTAGTTCTGGGGTTTTAGATCCCGCAGGTTATATTGAGTTTTATGGTCAACGAAACAGAGGACATCAGGACGAAGCTTTTTTTGACAATCCTACAAATAGGGTTAATAACGATTATAGCTTTTATAATGACACATCTGCATATTTTTTAACTTGGAATTATACTTCAACAAACAGACGCTTAACTTCTGTAAATCAAACTGATTACGCTCCGTATATCTCATCGGCTCAAGATTATTGCATTAAAAATATCAGACATAATTACACATCAACTTTTTATTGGGGGGCATTACAAAATCTTTATACAGAAGGCGAAGGTTGGTTCGATAGCAATTTAATTACTGAAACTGCACCAGTTACAAAAACAATTCAATTACCCGAAATATATAGTACCTCGTCTAATGCTCAAATCGAAGTTGCTGCTGTTGGAGTACCAGCAAATCTACCAACTTCTTATGTTCCTCATCACTTAAAGCTTGAGTTCCTGGGACAAACAAGAATTGATGAAACATACACAGGTTATGAATTTGTGCGTAAAACTCTTAATATTCAAGCAAATCAACTTGTTTCGTCTATGTCGTTTAAGTTTACATCAAACGATGTGAGCCAGCCAGAGATAAACGACAGAAATGTTGTATCATATATTGATATTAACTATCCCCATACATGGAATTTTGAAAACACAGACTATTTTGAATTTATCTTGCCAAAAAACCTTGCAACAACAAAAGATTACATCGAAATACAAAATTTTAATTCTGGAACAACTACTTATTTGTACGACTTAACAAATCACGAACGAATATTAGTAAACAATGCGTCAGGAACACTGAAAGCACTTGTAAATCATACAGATACACAGCGAAAAATGATTATTTGTAATCAATCTGGCTATAAATCAGTTGATAGAATAACAAAAATCAGTTCAAATAATAAATTTATAGATTATTTTAGCGAGCATCAAAATGCAAACTACCTAATAGTTACACACAAAAGCTTATGGAGTGGAGCCGAGCAATATGCTGCATATCGCAATTCTACTTTTAATGTTTTATTAATGGATGTTGATCATCTTTACGACCAATACGGATACGGAATAAATAAACACCCTGTTGCAATTAGAAATATTTCGAGAAGATTTTATGATTATGCCGACAAACCCCGTTTTTTATTTTTGATTGGAAAATCTATTCATTATAGGGCAGTTAGAAACAATCAAACAAACTATACTAACTGTCTTGTTCCGTCTGCTGGAAATCCCTCATCAGATAATTTAATAACCGCTGGAATTGACGGAAATGTTTACAATCCTGTTTCTGGCACAGGTCGTTTAAGTGTTGGCAATAACGAAGGAATACTTCAATATTTAGATAAGATAATTGCTTATGAGTCAAATCCCACCGAAGAGTGGATGAAACGAATTGTCCATTTTGGAGGAGGTGCAAATTCCAATGAACAAAACGCCTTTGCAAACTATCTAAATGGATACAAAACGATTATTGAAGATACTCTGTTTGGAGCATCAGTTACAACTTTCTTAAAAAACAGTTCTGCACCAATACAAATTACGCAATCCGATTCAGTTAGACATCTTATAAATACAGGAACAAGTATGATGACCTTTTTTGGACATGCCTATGGTCAGGGATTTGATCAAAATATTGATTTTCCCGATACTTATAATAATCAGGATAGGTATCCTTTTATTCTTGCAAATTCGTGTTTTGTCGGAGATCTCCATCAAATAGGATTTAATAGTTTTGGCGAATTATGGATAAATATTCCAAATAGAGGAGCAATTGCATTTTTAGCTACTACTAACAATGGCATAGCAACATATCTTAATATCTTTTCATCGGAGTTCTACAAACAAATAGCATATAAGGCATATAAAACACCTCTAGGATTACAAATTGTAAAAGCTTTTAAAAATATAGAGGCTTTTTATGGCTCAAACGTATATATGGAGATAGCATGTCATGAATTTACTTTAAATGGTGATCCAGGCATTGTTATAAATGCTCACGAAAAACCCGATTTAACCATTAGTGAAGAATTGGTAAGTTTTATTCCCGAAAATATATCAACGGTAATTGATAGCTTTGATGTAAAAATTGTTGTAAAAAATATTGGCAGAGCGGTTCAAGATACTTTTCTTGTATCTGTTGAGCGTACATTTCCAAACGGAAATTCAGACCAAATTTATGCTACAGTTTTTGGATGCAATTATCTTGATACAATAATGGTTAGATTGCCTGTTGATAGACAAAATGGGACAGGGATAAACTCCCTCAAAATTTTTGTTGATGCGTTTAATCAAATTGCCGAATTGTCTGAAATAAATAACGAAGTAACAATCAATTTTTTAATTCGTTCGGGAGACCTTTTCCCAATTTATCCTTATAAATATGCAATTTATCCTAACAATGAAGTTACGCTTATTGCAAGTACTGGTGATCCTTTTCTTCCTTTGGCAGATTATCGTTTTCAAGTTGATACGTGCGATAAATTTAATAGCCCAATATTGCATTCGGGTCTTGTTCAGAGTTCAGGAGGTTTAGTAAATTGGCAGATCCCGTTTAACCTTACAGAAAATAGAGTGTATTATTGGCGTATTTGTCACGACCACGCAAATCCTGATAGTCTTATCTGGAAAGAATCATCGTTTATTTATATTGAAGGAGAAGAGGGCTGGTCACAAGCTCATTATAACCAATTTAAAGAAGACGAATTCTTGTTTATTAATTATTTGCCGACTACACAAAAATTTGAGTATATAGATATTCCAAAAAGATTAAATTGTCATAATACGGGAGTAGTAAATCTGCAAACAATTTATGAAATCGGGTGGAATATTGACAATTCAATTAACAATGGACTTGGTGCTATAAGTAATTGCGGAATGGCTTCTGCGATGCTTGTCGCTGTAATTGACCCACAAACTATTTTAGGATGGCCTTCGGATATACAAAATTTTGGACACCGCAATTATCCAAAATGTTTTTCAAGTAATAACCCAAACTTTTTTTTCTCATTTAATACTAACGCAGTCGGATTAGACTCCTTAAAATCAATGATTGATTTTGTTCCAGATGGATATTATATTTTAACATATTCGTGGGGAAACGGAAATTTTAGTAACTGGACTGAGGACTTGTTTCAAACCTATGAAGCTCTTGGAGGCACTAATATCAGAAATGTAAATGACGGAGCACCGTATATCTTATTTGCTCAAAAAGGAATCCCCTCAACAGCAAAAGAGCATTTTGGGTCAAGCTATACAGATGTAATTAACTTAGAGCCTGTTGATCTTATAACAGAATTTACTTATGGCTATATAACCAGTGTTACGGTTGGTCCCTCAAATACATGGGAGTCTTTTAATTGGATGCAATACGCAGAAGAAAGCCCTTCGGACGATGATACTTGGATAAAAATTTACGGAATAACACCACAAGGAGAAACCGAACTTGTTATTGACGAAATTGGAACAGATACGTATGAGATTCTAAACTTAAATGATTCGATTGATTATCAGCAATATCCAAATATCAAATTAAAGTTTTTCTCGAAAGATGAAACAACCAAAACCCCAGCTCAACTTGATAAATGGCAATTGCGATTTATAGGCGTTCCCGAAACTGCAATTGATCCACAATCAGGGTATTATTTTTGCTGCGATACAATTAATGAAGGTGATGAGTTTAGTTTCGCAGTAGCCACAAAAAACATTAGCACTTATGATATGGATAGCCTTGTAGTTAAATATTGGCTCCAGGATGCCGACAATATCATAACTAATATAGATACAAAAACATTGAGCCCTCATCCTGCTGGAGACATTATTATTGATACAATTACTTATTCAAGCCTCGGACTATCGGGTTTAAACAGTATCTGGATAGAATATAATCCAATAAATGAAAATACTGGTACGTACTATCAGACAGAGCAACATCATTTTAACAATATAGCATCTAAGTATTTTTATGTGCAGAAAGATATTACTAATCCTATCTTAGATGTTAGCTTTGACGGACGATATATTATGAATGGTGAAATAGTGTCGGCAAAACCCGAAATCCTTATAAAACTAAAAGATGAAAATCAATATCTTACTTTAAATGACACTTCGCTATTTAGGGTATATGTTACTGATATGCAAAGAGATATGGAAAGAAGAATATACTTTACTCAGCAACAAAACCCTGAAGAGACAATTGAGTGGATACCTGCAAGTTTACCCGAAAACTCCTGTAAAATAATTTATAATCCAGTATTTAATACTGATGGCATGTATAGACTTAGAGTTCAAGCAACAGATGTTTCATCTAATGAATCAGGTGCCAACGATTATGTTATTGATTTTGAGGTTGTTACGCAATCTGCAATTACACAATTATTAAATTATCCCAATCCTTTTAGTACAAGCACTCGTTTTGTTTTTGAACTTACTGGCAGCGAAATTCCTGACGAATTGCAGATTCAAATATTTACTATCACTGGGAAATTAGTTAAAGTTATTTTTATTGATGAACTTGGACCAATTTATATAGGCAGAAACATTACCGAATACGCATGGGACGGTAAAGATATGTACGGCGACCAACTTGCAAATGGAGTATATTTTTATCAGGTAAAAGCTAAAATCAATGGTCAAGATATAGACCATCGTGCCACCGCCGCAGATAAATATTTTAAGAAAGAAATTGGTAAAATGTATTTGATGCGGTAAGAGTTTGTCAAATAATTCATTTATAAGTTCATAAATTAGTTTTAATAAGACTTTTAGTCATGTTTTAACCGATTTCTCTCACACCTTGATTTCGCAGCACATTCGCCTCTGGTGTCAGTCCCAGAGGGACGTAATATGGGTAAAGTAGTAGTAAACAGAGTCTTAGAAGTCCCGTATGGGACGATACATTTTGAAAATAGCACAAGTTTTTAAATAGTTTTTAGCACAAAAATTTCAAATTTTAACCAAATCCCAAACTTATATAACTTAATATATCAACAAATAATATATCGTCCCATACGGGACTTGTAAAGCATTAACTGTCATGGTCTTACCAGTGTTTTGTCCCTCAGGGACTGACACCATAGATAATGATTTTTCCCATGCCCTCAGATTTGCTTTACTCGGTTGCAATCCGAGTGTTGCAATTAATATTTCAACCAATCAAGAACTCATAATCTGTTCAATCTCATCTGCTTCGATAGGAATATTGCTACACATATCTATCGGAGTATTAGCAACCATAATATCGTTTTCTATACGTATGCCAAAGCCTTCATTCTCGATGTAAATTCCAGGTTCACAGCTTAGTATCATTCCTGTTTGCAAAACTGTATCTTTATTTCCAACATCGTGTACATCTAATCCAATAAAGTGCGAAACCCCGTGCATATAATATTTTTTAAATGCTGGATTTTCGTCTTTTTGTGTTGCAATATCAAACCTGCTAATAAGTTTGAGTTTTAGAAGAGCATCTTGTATTAGCATTTGTGCTTCTAAATTTAACTGCCTGATAGTATTTCCTGGTATAATTTGTTTCTTTATTTGTTTATGGACATCTAATACGGCATTATAAACTTCTTTTTGTCTTGAGGTAAATTTCCCTGAAATTGGAATTGTTCTACTAACATCGGCAGCGTAATATTCAAGTTCTGCTCCAAAATCAAGCAATAATAAATCGCCTGCATTACATTTATTCCGATTTGTATTATAATGAAGTATATTATTGTTTTTCCCTGCTGCTACAATAGACGGATAGGCATAATCGTGGGCTCCACGAGTAAAAAAACCTTTAAGTATTTCTGCTTCCACTTGATATTCATGTACATTAGGCTTTACAAACTTTAAAATATCCAAAAAGGTTTTACCAGTAATGTCCATTGCTTTTTGCATAACATTTTGCTCTAAGGGAGATTTTATTAAGCGTAAATCTATTGTAAGTGGATCGAGATCTAAAACATTATGATTTTCAATTTCAGATTTTACAGAATCAATCCAATTATCAAATATTGAATGTGAATATTGTATCCCTCTAATATTTGAATTGTGAGAAAAGTAAAGATTTTTCGATTTTTTTATCAATCTTTGAAAAACCTCATCAAATTTCTCTTGAAATTCAATATTCTCAATTCCAGAAATCTTAGCAGCCTCATCTTTGGAGTATTTATGCCCAATCCATGTAAGCATTTTTTGATTGGGTTCAATAATAAAAGCAAACTCAGTAAAACTTTTAGATTCTTTAGCTTTGTAAAGCAAGATTGTTGTATTTTCTTGTGTAAGACCAGAATAATAAAACGTGTCTGAATTTTGCCGATACTTATAATACTGATCTCCATTTTTGGGAAACTGTTCGGCTGAAAACAGCACAACAAGTGAGTCTGGTAATATTTCAGTAAACAGATTTTGTCGGTTATTTGTAAAAAACTTACTGTTAAAATTACTTTGCATAAGAATATCTATTTATAATTATTGTCGTAGGATAAAGGTACATAATTTTTTTCAAATATAGAGTTTTGGTTTATTATATCATTGTTTTTTTAATACACTATATGTGTCAGAAATTCTTAATTTCATAAGATTAAAGAACAATCTCGTTGAATTAAATTGTTTTAATATTTGTATTAGTATAGTTTTGAGATTGAGAATAAAATATAAATATTATGAAAAATTTAAAAATCTTTCTATTGTTCTTAATTTCTATTGTTTTGTTATTATCAGTCAATTTATTTTCTCAAACATATAAAATAGTAGATACTAATCAGGATGAATTTTACGGAAATACAGGTTCAATTACTGAGCCTAATGTTGGTAATGCGTTTTATGGTCAGGATGCGACATATTCTGGCAATCAGCCTTCTTATACCGATAATGGCAATGGAACTATTACCGATAATATTACAGGATTAATGTGGGTAAAAACTTGTGATTTGAATGGTGATGGAATTATTAATGCAGAAGACAAATTATCATATACCGAATCGCTTGCCGCAGCCGATACTTTTAGTTTAGCAGCTTATGAGGACTGGAGACTTCCAACAATAAAAGAACAATATTCGCTTATTATTTTTAGTGGTATAGACCCAAGTGGTTTTGAAGGAAGTGTTGATGAGCTTATCCCATTTGTTGATACAGATTATTTTGGATTTGGTTATGGTGATGAAGATTCTGGCGAAAGAATTATTGATGCACAAATGGCTACTTCAACTCTTTATGTTGGCACTACAATGATGGGTGCTGAAACTATGTTTGGAGTTAATTTTGCCGATGGAAGAATTAAAGGATACGGAACAGGACCAATGCCAAGTCAAACTGAAGATAAACTATTCTATGTTTATTTTGTAAGAGGGAATACTAATTATGGAATAAATGATTTTGAAGATAATCAAAATGGTACTATTACAGATAATGCAACAGGTTTAATGTGGACAACAAACGATAATGGCGTAGGTCTTATTTGGCAGGACGCATTAGAATATGCGGAAAGTGCTACAACATCAGGATACTCAGACTGGAGATTGCCAAACGCAAAAGAGCTTCAAAGTATAATTGATTATAGCAGATCTCCAACAACAACATCTTCAGCAGCAATTAATCCAATTTTTAACTGCTCAACAATTACAGACGAAGGTGGTGAATCAAATTATCCTTTCTTCTGGACAAGCACAACACATTCTAATTGGACAAGCAATAATTATGGAACTGCTGCCGTATATTTATGCTTTGGCGAAGCTTTAGGATTTATGGAATCAATGCCTCCTGGCTCTGGAGATTATACACTAATGGATGTACATGGTGCTGGTTCACAACGTAGTGACCCTAAAACAGGGGATCCTGCAGATTTTCCAAACGGTAACGGACCTCAGGGAGATGTAGTTAGAATTTTTAATTATGTTAGATTAGTACGTGATATTTCAGCAGACATAAATATTTCAGAAATATTAAATAAACAATTGCAAATTTATCCTAATCCTGTTGATGAGACACTTAATATTAATTTGCAAAATACTGACGAAATTCTTAATTATTCGATAATTAGCAGTACAGGGCAAATTGTGATGAGTGGTAGTTGGTCAAATCAAGGAATATCTGCCGTGAATGTTGAAATGCTAAAGTCGGGGATTTATTTTTTATCCATTAAGACTTCTACAGAGGTTTATTATAATAAATTTGTGAAAAAATAATAGTTTTGTAATTTATTGCTCTTAACTTGTATGAAACAGAAAGGACAAATAATAAATCGCGAAAATCTGATTTACCTTATTATATGGATAATGGTATTTACAATGCCGATTTTTCTTTCTACTGGTGGAGACACCATTAATTGGCTTAGAATTAAACATGAGACTATCAGAATCTTTCCATTCTTTATTATCTTCTTACTAAATAATTTCTTTTTATTTAAGTATTTAAAAAACAAAAAATACTTAAAGTATTCCGTTTTTACTGTTATTGCAATAGTTGTATTTAGTATTGCAACTTCTTTTTTTAATGTCGAAATTTTCAGGATACTTGATACGCCGCATCCGCCAATGCAACGTCCTCCTATGCCACGCCCTCCAATGCCTCATCAAGAAATGTTACCACCTATGCAACACGGTAACTTTTTTATGGTTTTCTTTAATAAATTCTTTTACAATATTCTTTTTTCCATATTGGTATTAGGGTTTAATAATGCTATTAAAATACTAACTATTTGGTTAGAAGATAGAAGGAATTATGAATCTTTACAAAAAGCAAAACTGCAAACAGAACTTAAAGTATTAAGAAATCAAATTAGTCCTCATTTTCTTATGAATACTCTAAATAATATCCATGCTTTAATTGATTATGATAAAGACAAGGCAAAAGAGTCTATTGTAACCTTATCGAAACTTATGAGAGTTTTACTATATGACAGCGATAATGAAAATTACAGAGTAAAAAAAGAAATACAATTCTTAAACGATTATATTGGACTAATGAAAATTAGAGTTCAGGAAGATGTGGAGATAAAATTTGACTATACTCCAAATATTTCTGATTATAAAATACCTCCTTTATTATTTGTGAGTTTTGTTGAAAATGCATTTAAACATGGAATAATAAGTTCCGAAAAATCCTATATTCATATAAACTTAGAGTCAGATAATAACAATTTATTATTTAGCGTAAGTAATTCAAAATCTGGCATGGAGAAAAAGGGAAATGTTAAAAAAATTGGTCTCGAAAATGCAATGCAAAGGTTTGATGCATTATATGGAGAAAATTACAATTTTGTAATATCCGAAACAAATAATAACTTTACAGTTAGAATAAGCATCCCATTAATATGCAAATAAATTGTATCACAATAGATGATGAGCCTTATGCACTTAAACAAATTTCAGATTATGTGCGAAAAACTCCGTTTTTATATCTAATTGCAGAGTGTAAAGATGCATTTGAGGCTCTTGTTTCAATAGCAGAACAAAAACCCGATTTAATTTTTGTAGATATTAATATGCCTGAAATGAGCGGAATGGAATTAGTAAAGTCTTTGACTAATGATATGTTAATTATTTTCACTACTGCTCATAATGAATATGCTGTTGAAAGCTACAAAGTAAATGCAGTGGATTACTTGCTTAAACCCATAGGCTATAATGACTTTCTGCGTGCTGCAAACAAAGCTCAGATTGTTTGGGAAAAGAACAATCAAGAAAATTTAAAATCCTTAGAAAATAAAGATTATATTTTTGTAAAAGCTGATGGTAGAATATATAAAGTAGAATTATCAAAAATAGACTTTATCGAAAGTGCGAGTGAATATGTTAAAATCTTTGTTAGCGGCGAAAAACCAATAATGAGTCTTATGACAATGAAAAGTTTAGAGGCAGCTCTGCCAACTGATAAATTTATGCGTGTTCATCGCTCATATATCGTAAATCTCGATAATATTACAACTATCGAAAGAAACAGAATTATTTATTACAATAAAATTTATGTCCCAGTTAGCGAACAGTATAAGGCAGTATTTAAAGAATTTGTGGACAGAAAATTTTTATAGGATAACTATCTCTCTGTGAAAAAATTAATCGAACAAGAACCGAGAACCGATTATCACATATCTTTACATTTTCTTCTTTCTTCTTCCATTTCTTCTTTTGTCCAAGTTTTTTCCCATGTATTACAATAATCTACAAAGGCACAATCTGAACAGTAGCCCGAACAAAAATCAATTACCCAGCCTGGCAGTGCATTAAATCCTTCTTTAAAATGCTCCCTAATTTCTCTATATACCAACTCAACTGGAGCATTCTCACTTGGCAAACAAATATTAGTTCCTTTTGCCGAAAGTGCGTTAAAAATTGCCACTAATAATTTTTGGATTTGCTTTTGATTTAATCTTTCTACTGGAGGCAATTCTTCGTAGCTAACATTTACTATTTTTTTAGCTTCCATTTTTCGCCCCTCTTCAATTTCAAGCATTACCTTCTCAAATTCTTCATAAGAAGTACCAAAATCGGGTTCTGGTGTTGGGTTTGCCTCTGCCTCAGCAAGGTCCTCTAATAGTTGGTCAATGTATCTTTCCATAGTTGTTTTGTTTTTATTAGTTAGTGTTTTTCAATAAAGTTAATGTTTTTTTGTATATGATTTCATTTTTTTCGCAATTAATATAAAAAACCAAATAACCAAAGAGGTATTTTATTTTCAAAAGAATATTCAATATTATCAGTAACTATATATGAGTTTTCAAGTTTTGCAATTTGTTTACGTGATTTAGACTTACCGCCAATTTCAAAAATATAATTATCATCAACCAAAAAATCACCTTTGTTAGGATATGATACGAAATTTTGTGCCGATAACTGATTAAGAAAAAATGACTCACGCATATCACCTTTATTGGGCTGATTACTTAGTGCATGAATAATATTTGAGTTATTCAGATATAATTTTTCGGGTTTATTCAAATAATTTAGGCCATGAGTATCTTTTCCTAGCCATTTTATTATTTGAGCTTTCTCAAGATAAAATAAGTATTTAAGTAAGGTATCTCTTGTTGTTCCAACTTGCCTTGCCAATTCTTCTATATTTGGTTTGTAAGGTACAATCCTTGAGATTACTGACAAAAGTTTTTTTATTTTTATTACAGAAGCGAATTCAATATCAAATATTGCCGGAAGATCAGTTTCGATTACCTGATTTATGGTATTAAGCAATTGTTTTAGATAGTTTTGCTTAGCATTAATAAAAAATGGATAATAACCCATTTGTAAATATTCTTCAAAAACTTGTAAAGGTTTAATTTTATCAATGATTAAAGAATTAAGAGAATTATCAGCCAACAAAATATCTTTTAGTTCAAATACTGGAAGAACAATTTTGTATCTTAGTTCAATATACTCACGAAACGACAATCCTGGTAAATTATAAACAAGCGCCCTTCGACTAAGGTCATATAGCCCTTTGTGGATTTCAAGAGCTGATGATCCAGTAAATATAAGTTTTAGATCAGGAAGCGTATCGTAAATGTTTTTTATTTCTTGCGACCAGTTCGGATATTTATGGACTTTATCTAATGCCAAAACTTCGCCACCTTTTTGATAAAAACTTTCGGCAAATAGGACCAATTTATTTTCAGAAAAGAAAATATCATCAAGACTAACATAAAGAACGTTTTTTTTATTCGCAATGCTTTTTAAATATTGCAATAAAATTACTGTTTTTCCACATCCTCGTGCACCAGCAATAGCTATCAACTGTGCGTCCCAATCAATCTCATCATATAAATAACGATGAAAATCATCCGGAACTTTTTTTGAAGATATTGTGAAATATTATATAACCTTTCCATAGTTGAATTTTTTACAAAAATACAAAATTATATAATACAAAAGTTATTTTCCTTACATTTTTCACTTTTAGAAAAGTGATTTTAACTCATATTATCACTTATAGACACTCAATTATAATGTAATTATCGCTTTTAGAAAAGTGATTTTGATGGCAATTTTCACTTTTAGAAAAGTGATTTTACACTGTTGTTTTAGAAATGAGCTTTATTATTATCCTCCAATAAGGATTTCTCTATAAGCTTTTTTAGCTCTTCCACTGCGTTTTCTTGTGGAACATTTTTAACAACGGGTATTTTACCTTTATAAATATGAACTTTATTTTTTGCTGCCCCAACGCATCCGAAGTCGGCATCTGCCATCTCGCCAGGGCCATTAACAATACAGCCCATAACAGCAATTTTATAGCCTTTTAGATGTGAAAATTCTTTTTTTACAGCTTTTGTAAGTTTTTCCAAGTCGTAATTTGTTCGTCCACAACCTGGACAGGAAATAAACTCTGCTTTGGTGTATCTTAGCCCAAGAGCTTGCAATAAATCGAGTTGCAGTTGGGCTTCATCGGTGTTTTTATTGGGTACATTTAACCAAATACCGTTTGCAAGTGCATCAACAAGTCCAGAACCTGGAAAAATTCCTATTTCAGAAATCAAATCATCCTCATCTATCGAATTACACTGATATTTTATCAATAAGGGAAGGTTTTTGTTAATTTTTTTCAACTCTTTATAAAAATATCTAAGTTCTCCCAAAGGATTTTCGGTTGAAAACTCTAATACTGGACACACATTCGATTTTGTAAAAACATCTTTAATAATATTTTTATGGATGTCAAATGTGCTTAAGCGAATAAATGTATAGGTATCAAATAGATTTTTTTGTTTGTCGATTTCAGAAAAATGGATTATAGGGTATAAATTTGATGGCTTTCCGGCTGCTTTAATTGTTTTAATATCGGCAATACCAGGTTTGTCGGGATTGATGTTGCACATATTACTATCATCGTAGAAAATAATATCTGCCTCTGAGTGAGGATTATTTGACACAACGACGATTCTTTGATTTGTTATTGGAATTTGCTTATATTTTTGTTCAAAAGAGTAAGGATTATATGTGTTTTTCGCTTGCGTAACAACCTGATATTTAAAAATCCTGTTTTGGAATGGGAATAATAATTTTTTTGCGAATACAATTTCGTTTTCAGGATTTTCAGTTAAGGAAACTCTTAAAGTGTCTCCAATACCATCGCTTAATAATGCTCCGATTCCGACTGCTGACTTTAATCGACCATCAATGTCAGCACCAGCTTCGGTAACACCAAGATGTTGCGGAAAAACCATTGCATTATCTAACATTCGAGCATTTAACAAACGGCAAGCATAAGTCATTATTCGAGTGTCGCTGGCTTTCATCGATATAACCAAATTATAAAAATTTTCTGCAATAAAGATACTGGCAAATTCAAGTGCTGCCTCAACCATTCCTTCAGGTGTATTTCCATAACGGGTTAAAATACGGTCGCTTAAAGAACCATGATTTGACCCAATTCTGATTGCTGTGCCATTTTCTTTACAAATTTTTATAAGAGGTAAAATACTTTCGTGAATTTTCTCAAGTTCCAATTGATATTCTGTTTCTGAAAACGTAATTTCTTTAAAACTTGCTCGTTTATCAATATAATTTCCAGGATTTATTCTGACTTTTTCGACTACTCGAGCAGCTTCCTCAGCAATTACTGGATTAAAGTGAACATCTGCAATAAGTGGGTTTTTGTAGCCATCAGCATGTAATCGTTTTTTTATTTCTTTAAGACTCTCTACATCAAGAATTCGTGGCGTTGCAATTCTAACAAAATCGGCACCAGCATCAAATGTTGCTTTTGCTTGCTTTATTGAGGCTTCAAGATTTGTTGCAGGTACATTAGTCATACTTTGCAAACGTATCGGATTAAGTGATCCAATAGAAATATCACCAATTTTTACTTCTCGGCTTGGAAACCTTTCGTAATTGTGAATGTCTATACAATATTTATTAGGAAAATTACTCATTTATTTAAAATTATATACAAAGATAAAGAAATGATTTTCTTAAAGAAACTGTTTTACGATATATCGCGGAATGCGATAAAGATATCTTACTCCTCAAACACATAAGAGCCAGAGTAAATTTTATCATTAAGATTAATCTTTACCAAATATAGGCCAGGTTTTTGAATAGCCGATATTTTGGATATAGGAATAATGTTTTCTCCTTGCTCTATCTTCAGCATTGCAGTAGCAATAATTTCGCCAAGGATATTATATGTGCAAATTTGAGCTGTCCCGTTATCGACAGTATTAAAAACTAATTTTGAGTTTGAATTACCAGGGTTTGGATAAATAGATATTTCGTTTTTAATTATTGTATTTTGGACATTACTAAATTCAGAATTATAATTTATTTTCCAACCATTACCAAGAGGACTATTGGAGGTTACGAAAAATCTTACTATTACCGTTTCTGCTTCTATAATTAGGGTTTCTGTAGGTGGAGCATCGGATTTGTATGTTGCGACAATGCTTTGACTTGTAGCTGAGTTTTTGTAAACTTTAACAAAGTCTATATTTCCATTCAAATCAAAATATTCAAAATCTATATAGATTTTATTAGCATTTTCTGGTTGAATTATCCAATTGCATAATGTTGGTCCTTTGTATTGGCATGATTTGCTTCCATCATCGAAACTTCCTGTGGGCTGGGTATATACTCGATTTCCAATACAGGTTTTGGTTTTGTAACTAACAGCCCACCCATCTGCTGTCAGGTTATCATCAGTAAAAAACTCTATTGTCATTTTACCCAACATTGATTCGTACTCTTCTTTTGGCAAACTATCGGCCTCTATATATGCTAATAAATTATTGTCTTCTAGAGTACCATCCCATATTTTTAGAAAATCTCCTTCCGCCAAGTTTAGTTTTGTAAAATTAAGACAGATGATTTGGCTACATTCTGGCTCTATAACGTAGGTACATGTTGTGTTGTTTTGATAATTTTCATGCGAGCTTCCATCATCAAAGGAGCCATCGTTACCCTTAATGGTTGTTAAGCTATTACAGTATTCTGGATAATTTCCTTCTGGAAACACATTTATTAGTGCTTGTTGCCATTGATTATAATTACCATCACTCTCTCCTGGAGTAGCAGAGGTTCCTAAAGCATCGAGAGTATAAAACCCATTACCATATCCTCCCCAACCCCAGTTCATGTGAAAGTGGTCTTCTCCCTGATAGCCGTCACAGTTCCAAGCATGTCCTGCTTCATCTGAATATCCAGCGTAAGAAACAGGTCTTTTTTGGTTTATTTCGTTGCGTAATAAATTTTTCCAATCTGTGTCGGAATATTCTTCTTTGTAAAGTAATTCAATATTATTTTCATATCTGAAATAATTTACTAATGCATTTGCAACATCTCCTGGCCATGCACCTGAACCTTCAGGAGTCCAGTGCATTTTTATAGCCACTCCAGCATGAAAACACATTTTTGCTAATTCATCATTTTGCTGAGTTCCTTCATTAGGCATTGAGAACCAGTCATATATGTTTTGGCCAAAGTTTATTGTAAAGTCCCCATGCCCACCATTTTCCCCTGAGACATGAGTATATGAGCCTGTTCCTGTTGTTGGCCAGTTGTAATATTTCATTATTTGTAGCATTGCAATTGCCGAGCAGCCTACAGGACAAAGACTCTCATCACCTAGGGCATCTACGCCTACAGGGCACATCGTATTGTATGGATAACTCTGATTCCATTTGATAGGATCCAATAATCCTTCAACTGTAGTTTTTGCATCGTACTTTTCTTGTGGGTCAAAATTGGCTAATTGTCTCCACTCTGTCTCTGTTACATTAGATTTAGATAATTTATCTTTACTAGCTTCTAAATTAATAAATGAATAATAATTTAGTAAATATTGTTGAGAAGCCGAGATATTGCCAATATTAAATCCCGACACAAAAGAATATGCTAAAATAGGTTTTACATTATCATCAGACGAAACAATAATAAAACCCTCATCATTATTAATATTAAATACATAAAAAGCTGGCTTCGAAATTGTTGATGGGTCAAGAATACAAGATAATCTAATATTATCAAAATCTACAGACTTGGTTTTATCTAAACTTGTTAATGCCTGAAAATAATAGTTTTTAGCAACTGTTTGGGCAAGATCTTTAGGGACTTCCTTTGCAATTAAAGAGAAGGTAAAGATAATAAATGTGATAAATAGAAACTGTTTTTTCATTTACTCTATGTTAAGAATATTCATATTTTAATTGTACAAAGTTAAGCATTTTATTGTTTAGAGAGGTTCGGGATATTTGATTAGTTCTTAGAAAGCCGATTTTTTTTTACTTCTAGCTAAATTAGTCGGTAATAAAGTTGCATCATAAACTGTTTTTTATCTAAAAAATATTATGCTGACAATTTGTCATATATTTAATAAAAAATTATTAAATTTGAATTTATAAAATAGAGGTGTAAGTTTCTAGATTTCCAAAGCATAAAACAGAGATTTGAAATTATTGGGAATGCAACGAGCTTAAATCGAGCCTTAGATATTGCTGTGCAGGTTGCATCAACAGATTTATCAGTTTTAATTACTGGTGAAAGTGGTGTTGGAAAGGAAAGGATTCCTCAAATAATACATTCACAAAGCTTACGAAAGCATAATAATTATATTGCTGTTAACTGTGGAGCTATTCCTGAAGGTACCATCGACTCTGAATTATTTGGGCATGTTAAAGGCTCCTTTACAAGTGCACATAGCGACAGAAAAGGGTATTTTGAAGAAGCAAATGAAGGGACAATTTTTTTAGATGAGGTTGCCGAATTACCGCTTTCTACTCAAGTTAGATTGCTTAGAGTTTTAGAAACAGGTGAGTTTATAAAAGTAGGTTCATCTAAGGGTCAAAAAACTGATGTAAGAGTTGTTGCAGCAACCAATGTAGATTTGTCTGAACGGGTAGCAAAAGGTAAGTTCAGGGAAGATTTGTTCTATCGACTTAATACAGTGCCAATTTTTATTCCACCCTTAAGAAATCGACAGGAAGATATTCACTTGCTTTTTAGGAAATTTGCCTCCGATTTTGCTGAAAAGTATCGTATGCCGCTAATCAAACTAACCGATGAGGCCATACAGGTGCTAAAAACATACAGATGGCCAGGAAATATACGGCAACTTAAAAATATTACAGAGCAAATATCCGTTATTGAAGAAAAAAGAATTATAACTGCTGATATTCTTAAATCTTATCTGGTTGGTTCAGACTCTACAAACTTGCCCGCTTTGATAAAAAAACAAAGCCATCATGAAGATTTTTCTTCTGAACGCGAAATTCTATATCAGGTTTTGTTTGACATGAAAAAAGACATGAATGAGCTTAAAATGCTTGTGAATAATATTATTAAACAAAGTCCTGATGTAAAAATAAACGATTACGGAACAAAGATTGTCAAAAACTTTGATGAAGACATTAAAATGGCTGATATTAAACCGCTTTACCATGATGATAATTCAAATACACAAGATGATTACGAAGAACGTGGAGAAGTTGTAGAAGAAGTGTTATCTTTGCAAGAACAGGAAAAAGAACTAATAATCAAATCTCTCGAAAAAAACAATAGTAAAAGAAAATTAGCAGCCGAAGAATTAGGAATCTCAGAGAGAACATTGTATCGAAAAATAAAAGAATACGATATTAAAAAATGAAAATAAGAATTATATATATTGTTATTATTTGCGTGAGTTTTGTTACATTTAATTCATGCACAGGAGGTTATTCTTTCACTGGTGCAGATATTGATGCAAATATTAAAACAATCACAATTGAGTATTTTCCTAACCGAGCTAGTTTAGTGCAGCCAAATCTAAGCAATGTTTTTACTGAGGCTCTCAAAGATAAATTTGTCTCTCAAACAAACCTTGAACTTATTAATCGTAATGGCGACCTAAAATTACAAGGTGAAATAACAAACTATAACGTTACTGCACAATCTTTTCAGGGTAACGAAACCGCAGCTCTAAACAGACTTACAATTACTGTTAGAGTTAAATATACGAATGGACTTGAATCTGAAAAGGATTTTGACACAAGTTTTTCCAGATATGCCGATTTTGAGAGTTCACAAAGTCTTACAGCCGTGGAGACAAACTTAATTCAAGAGATTAGCGAAGAGTTGGTAGTTGATATTTTTAATAAAGCAGTAGCTAACTGGTAATAATGAATAAACAGCAATTCATAGAATATGTAAAAGATTTCAAGGCTCTTGATAAAAGTAGCCTCACAGAAATAAAATTACTTATCGAAGAGTTCCCACATTTTCAATCTGCTTGGGTGTTATATGCAAAAAATTTACACAATATTAATGATGTAAGATTTGAAAGTAAGCTAAAGATTGCTGCTATACATGTTTCTGACAGAAAAGTTCTTAAATATATTATTGAAGATAAATACCAGCCCTCTGAAACAAAGGCAATAACTATAGAAAATAGCATAATAACGGAAGATATAGAGACGTTAACAGATTGCGAAAACGAATTAGACACCCAAGATAAGGCTCACACAGAGATGCATGCTGTAAATCAAGAGTCCGAACAAATAGTCGAAGAATTTGTATCAAGTGCAATTTATGAGACCTTAACACCAGAACCAGAAAAAATAAATGAAGTAGAACTACAGCACAATGACAACAAAGAACTTGTCAACGAAAACAACAATTTAGGAACTCACGATACCGAAGAAAGTGTTGCAGATCTTATCCTTAAAAATATTAACAAAACAAAATCAGCAGAACTTGAAAATAATGAACCAAAACCTTTGATAAGTGAGGAAGAAAAAAATACAGATGTTAACGACCTAGTTTTTGCTGAGAAAGAAGATAGTGTTCCGATTATTGAGAAAATTGAAAAAAATTATGACAACGAAATACATGTAAGCACAGATAATGCTTTGGAAAACAACATCAATAAAACGGAAGACTTAAAACAAACACACAAACCCGACACTTCGGCTGCTGACAAAATCTTGCAAACTATAAATGAAATAAAAACGGGTGATATTAGAGTAGTGAGAGAAGATTCTGTTTCACCTAGTAAGACATCTGACCTGCGTGAGATAATTGAACAAAGACTTGCAGAATTACAGGTGTCTAATGTTGAAAAGGATACAAGCAAGGATGTGGTAATTGATTATATTACAGATGTCTCTACCCCAAAGGAAAATACCGCAGTAGTAGAGGAGTCAAAAAATATAGATTTTGAAGATGTTATAGATTTTGAAAAAATAGGAGGGGAGGACGAAATCAGTGAATCTGATAAGGAATATATTAACCAAGACATAAAAACGGAGGAATTTCTAGATTTTAATTTCAACAAAGAAGAAAAAAAACAGATTACTAAAGAGCAAAAAAATGCAGCAATAGACAAATTTATTGCTTCCGATCCGCGAATAATTCCACAAAGAGATTATGTTCCAGATAGTGCATTTACAACAAACACTGTGTTGCCAGATGGTGAAGAATTATTTAGCGAGACTTTGGCAAAAATATACATCAGTCAAAATCACTTTGATAAGGCAATTTTAACTTATGAAAAATTATGTTTGAAATATCCCGAAAAAAGTATTTACTTTGTGCGTCAAATTGAAGAAATAAAAAAATTAATAAAATAATAAACAGAATTAGTTATGTATATCTTTTTCTCTATAATGATTATCGTGTGTGCAATACTTTTAATTTTAATCGTACTTGTACAAAATAGTAAAGGTGGTGGTTTGGCTTCTGGCTTTGGTCAAGGAAACCAAGTAATGGGTGTTAAAAAAACAGCCGACTTTTTAGAAAAAGCAACTTGGACTCTGGCAATAGGATTAGTAGCGTTTTGTCTATTGGCTAGTTTTTCGATCCCTGATCGGAAAGTACAAGAGCCTATGGTATCAGAACGCCCTATGCAGAACACACCAACTGCCCCTGCTGCTCCAGCTCCACAGGGAGAATAATTTGCATTTACTTTGCATAGAAAACACCTCGCTTTTTTAAAGTGCGATGCTGGGTTTTTATATTATATTGTTTTTTAATGTCTCTATTGGAGTTTTTGATTTATAGACAATTAAGTTTTTTTGAGTTAGTTTGTGAATCGTCTATGCCATACGAGTTGAGACAAATGCAAGGAATATTTCAATGGCACTAAGGAGATAATAATTTACGACATCAAATATATTGGTTTTTTTCTTCATGTTTTTTTCTAATTATCGTTGATATTGTTATTTTTGCAACAAATTAAAAATAATTATTATATGGGATCTACCTCAGATATCAGAAACGGACTTACCATTGAATACAATGGGAAACCTTATCAAATAGTTTATTTTCAGCATGTAAAACCTGGTAAGGGTGCTGCATTTGTGCGTACAAAACTTAAAAGTCTTGAAAATGGGCGAATTCTCGAAAATACTTTTAATTCAGGAGCAAAAATTGACATTATTCGCATCGAAAGAAGACCCTATCAGTTTTTATATAAAGATGATTTGGGTTTTAATTTTATGCATAAGGAAACTTTTGAGCAAGTATCCTTGCAAGAAGATTTAATTGAAGGTGTTGAGTTCCTTAAAGAAGGGCAAGATGTGGAGATTGTTTTTCATGCCGAAAACGAAAGTGCCTTAAATTGCGAGCTGCCACCATTTGTAGTTGTAGAAGTTACTTATACCGAGCCTGGATTAAAAGGGGACACTACAACTAACGCATTAAAAGCTGCTACAATCGAAACAGGCTCAACAATAATGGTTCCTCTTTTTGTTGAAATCGGCGAAATGATTAAGGTTGATACCAGAACCAAAGATTACGTGGAAAGAGTTAGATAAAAATTGTTGCTGTTCGTAAGGGTTACAGTTTTTATTAATAATTGAATACTTAATAAATTTAAGAGTCTTTCCTGTACGAGTGATGTTTAAGTCTGTGATATTCATAGATAAGGCTATCTTAAAAGTAATACTTCCAAATCAAACTTGTCAGCAATAATACAAAGGCTATAATTAAAAAAACTCGAATAATTCCCTCACCTTTTTTTATAGCTAGACGACTACCGAAATAATTACCTGTCATATTTGCTAAAGCAAGTGGAATCGCAATCATAAAGAGAACTTTTCCAGCAAGTAGAAATGCAACAAGGCTTCCTATGTTCGACATTAAATTAAAGACCTTTGCGTTTGCAGTAGCTTGAACAAGTTTCATGCGAGTAAAAAAGAAAAAGCCAAGTGTTAGAAACGATCCTGTTCCTGGGCCAAAAAAGCCATCATAAAAGCCAATTACTAAACAAATTAACGGGATTTTTAACCAATAATCTAATTTTGTTAGTTTATTGTCATTTGTTTTTCCTTTACGGGGCATAAGTGTTGCAATTATTCCTATTGGCAATAGTATAATAATGATTTTACCTACTAAATCTGTGTCAAGTAAAAGAATGGTTTTAGAACCAACAAAAGATCCGCTTAATGAAAAGATTATTCCTATTGCAAGGACTTTCAACAGCATTTTTTTATTTAACATAAAGTTTAGTACTGCTGTTCCTGTTCCCAATGAGCTTGCAAGTTTATTTGTACCAAGTGCTAATTGTGGTGGGATTCCTGCAAACAATAGTGCAGGGAGAGTTATTAGTCCGCCGCCGCCTGCAATACTGTCGATAAAGCCTGCGACAAAAAAAGCAATACTTAATAAAACTATAACACTTATTTCAAATTCCATTTTAAGGGAAATAATTAAAAATATTGTGCAAATATAAATCTTTACGATGATTTATATGTAATGTTTATGCATTAACAAATCGACATGCACGAAATTGACAATCCCTTAATATCAATAAAAAAGCTGTCATCTGTAAATTTATTGCGAAACCGAGTATTGTGGACTTAAGCAGCTTTATTTTATTTAATGACTGTCATTTTTATAATTCTTATATCTTCTATTGGTCTATCATTTTTGTTTTTTTCGACACTTGTAATCGCATCAATTATATTAAGACCTTCGGTTACTTCGCCAAAAACGGTGTATTGAGCATCGAGATGAGGTACGCCACCAACTTCAGTATAAGTATCGCGTTGTTCTTTTGTAAACTCTGTAAAGAGTTGTTTTTCCATGCTATCTAATTGCATGTCTGTATATTTACTGCCTTGAACAATATAAAATTGCGAACCAGAGCTTCGTCTTTGGGGATTAGTCGCATCGCCAGTTCTTGCAGCAGCTAATGCTCCTTTTTTATGAAAATATGTTGGGACAATCTCAGCAGGAAGAGTATAACCTGGTCCACCATTCCCTAATGTTTTTCCTGACGGTGCATCTTTTGATTGTGGATCGCCTCCCTGTATCATAAAATTTGATATCACTCTATGAAATAACAAGTCTTTATAAAACCCCGATTCTGCTAATTTTGTAAAATTGTCTCTGTGCACAGGAGTTTCGTCATATAACATTACTGTGAAGTTGCCTTTTGTTGTTTCTATTTTAACTTGAATTGATTGACCAAATGCTAGAATTGAAAATAGTCCAAGAAAACAAACGATTGTAATTTTTTTCATAGTATTTTAGTATTTTAAATTTCTGCTATAAAATTAACAAATATTTTGCCATTATTGGTGTAAAGAGAGATTTTTTTTTTAAAAAACACCACGGTTTGGCTTATAAAGTGTTTTGTGATTATATTTATACTATAAATAATGTGTGATTCAATATCGATGTGTAGAAGAGAAAAGTAAGTAGTAAGTAGAAAAAACAGTAGATAGTAAGTAAACATTTCGCTTTAAGCGACTACTTACCACCTACTGTTGTGGATAACTGCGAACGGATAACCGCAAGCAGAACTACCTCACCACAAGTTTTTTAACAAATTTACCTTTTTCTGTTATTACTTTTACTTGATAAACGCCTTGGTTTAAATTAGTATTAATATTAACACTATTCATATTGGTTTTTTGTGAAACACAAACTCGTCCAAGTGCATCTAAAATTGTAATTTCATTTATAATTTGATTAGAGATAATTGTGAACTGTCCGTCTGTTGGATTAGGATAAATTTGAAGATTATTTTCGACTACATCAGAAATAGAAGTTTGTACCATAATTTCTGCTATTTTAGACGCCATACATCCGTTATCATCAATAATAGCAACCGAATAAAGTCCAGCAGTTAAATTAGTTAGTAATAATCCGTGTTCATTATTTGACCAGTTAATTGTAAATGGTGCTGTGCCTCCTATAATTGTCATTTCTATTTGCCCATCTGCATTTCCAGCACCTGATTCATGAGTAATATCAAATTCAATTGCAGGTTTATCATAAACAGTAATATAATCTATAATCTCAAATTCATCTTGAGCAAACCCATTTTCTACAACTAAACTTACTGTGTAAGTTCCAGGTTCAGAATATGTATGTACGGGATTTTGTTCAACTGATGTTTCATTGTCTCCAAAATCCCATGACCAAAATACTGGTTCATAAGTGCTTAAATCTTCAAATTGAACGGTTAAACTTCCACAGGCTTCTGTTTGATTGGCCGTAAAATTTGCAACAGGCGGATTGGTACCTTCCATGCTTACATTTATGCAATCGCTTGATTGACAATTATTATTTTCAGTAACAGTTACGCAATATTCACCAGCACTTAATCCAGTTATTGTTTTGGTATCAAATCCACCAGTCCATAATATTTCGTAAGGTTCTGTGCCACCAGTAATTGCAACTGTTGCTGTGCCATCATTACCCGATAAGCTTTCTTCTGTCATGCTTAATTCAAGTAATGGACTTTCGCCAATGGAAATTAAATCTGTAATAACATAATCATCACTGCCGCCAGCATTTGTTACAGTAAGAGTAACCGTGTAAATTCCAGGGGAGTTATAATTGTAAACTGGATTTTGTTCTATTGAAGTATTACCATTTCCAAAATTCCACAACCAAGTTGTAGGATTATTGGTACTTTCGTCTGTAAACTGAACTTCTAAATTGTTACAACCTGTTGTTATGTCAGTAGAGAATGCTGCAACTGGAGCATCTGGCATTATTTCAGTAATAGTTATACAGTCTGATGATGAGCAATTATTGCCCGATTCTGTAACTGTTACGCAATATTCTCCTGCAATAAGATTTGAGTGTGATTGTGAATTACCTGTAAAGTAGTTTGGCCCAGTCCATGAATACATATATGATGGGGTTCCACCAGTAACATTAACCGAAACACTTCCGTCAGATTCTCCAGAATTTTCTTCTGTCATACTTAAAGTAATAGTTGGAGATTCACCTACAACAATATAATCAGTTTTTATTTCTGTATTTAAACCTGTTGCATTTTCAACCTCAAGTGTTACTGTATAAATTCCAGGATTGGAGTATGTATGTTGTGGATTTTGCTCAATTGATGTTTCACTATCTCCAAAATTCCAAGACCAAGATGTTGGAATATTTGTACTTTGATCTGTAAATTGAACTGTTAAATTATCGCAACCAGAAGTTATATTCGCTGAAAAACTAGCTACAGGAGCAATGCCTTCTGTATCAACAGTTTCACAAGCAGAAGCTGTACACATATTAGCGTCTGTAACTGTAACACAATATGTTCCACCGTATAAACCAGTTATTGTTGGATTTCCTGGATGTGGAAATTCCCAAGTATAAGAATATGAACTTGTTCCCCCAGATGCATTTGCTGTAGCTGTACCATCATTTGCTCCTGGTCCAGATTCTGGAGTTGTTGTTACATTTACTGTAGGACTCTCTCTAACTTCAACATATACATCATCAGTAGAAGTACATCCATTTGCATCTTCAACAATAACTGTATAAGCTCCTGTGGTAGTTGCTTCATAAGTTTGTGTGCCTATACTTCCATTCCATGTATATAAATTGTAATTTTCTCCTGCATCAAGCATTACAGTTCCATCACATTCGCTTATAATATTATCGCCAATATCAACTGTAACAGCATTATTTATTGTAACTATAAAACTACTTTCGGCAGTACAATTTGGAGTTGTTCCTGTTTCTGCATAAACGTATATAGTTTGTGTTGAAGTAATTGCAGTTCCAACTGCAATTGGACCAACTCCATTAGTATTCGTAAAATAATTACCATTTATTAAACTTGGCAAAATATAAGAATCACAAACCACAACATCATTTAATTCATCAACTATTGGAGTTTCGTTAATTGTAACTGTAAAGCTATTTTCATTTGTGCAATTTGGCGTTGTTCCACTTTCAGCATATACATAAATAGTTTGTGATGTGGTAATTTCAGTTCCGACAGCAATAGGATTAACTCCACCAGTAGAAGTGAAATAATCTCCATTTGTTAGTATAGGTAGGATATAAGAATCACATGCAATTACGTTTTCTGGAGCATCAACATCTGGGATTTCGTTAATTGTAGCTGTTACAGGGGTTCTTGCACTTATACATTCGTCTCCGTAATAAATTTCCCAATTATAAAAATAATAATAGTAATTTGCATCCCCTGCATTGGTTCCAGTAATTGATACAATATCTTCAATATTATAAGGCCAATTTACTCCTGCATTATTTCTCCATAAGTTTGACGGAGTTGTTCCACATTTTAGTTGATAGTTTGTTCCTGCTGGAATATCAAAATTTAACTCAACAGTATTTATTCCTGTTGATAAATTCACAGTTTTAGAAGTAATTACCGCATTAGAGCTATTTCTAAGTTCAATGATTCTGTCTCCACTTGTATAGCTATTAACTTGAACTGAAACTAATTTAAAGTCTTGGTTTGCAGTAAATATTAAATAATAAGCATTGGAAGTATGATTTCCGCCATTTACATCAATATCTGAACTCCCTCCTGAAAAATAAGCTGGACTTATTCCTGATTGCACGTAGTAAGTAGTCGTTGTTGTAAAATTATCTTCTAAATTATTACCAGTGTAAATAAGATTTCCATCAATGTTTTCATCATACCATTGTAGAGTTAATTCTCCGCTTGCACTTAAACTTAAAGTTCCGGGTCCGCACGATTGAGCACCTACTGTTACTGGTGCATCGGGAATATTAACAATAATATAGTCGGTATATGTTTTTGTATTTGACCCATAAGTGTTTGTTGCGGTAAGAGAAACTGTAAAAACGCCAGTCTGACTATAAATATGAGTAGGATTTATTTCGCTGCTAAGGGCTGAGCCGTCCCCAAAATCCCATTCGTAGGAAACCCCATCAACAGTATTATTGGTAAATTGGACAATCCCTATACAAGTTTCGGTTACATCGGCAACAAAATCAGCAACTGGAGCTCCAGGGATGAAAACAGTAATGTAATTTTCTTTTAGTTCGGTAATATTACAGCCAGCACTTTCGATTTCAAGACTAACATCATAAACGCCATCGGTAGCATAATTGATAATTGGATTTGCATCAGAACTAAGAGCAGGATTACCTCCATCAAAAATCCAAGAATAAGTATTAACTGTACCTGAACTTAAATCGGTAAAACTAACATCTGTGCCAATAGGAACATTTACACCCGAAGCAGAAAAGTCAGGAGAAGCAACACTGTTTGGAACTAATTGAATATCCAATCTTGTAGAAACATCATTTGTAATTGTTACAGTATGTGTTTGCGATTGATATCCAGTAAGTGAGAATGTAAAATCGTAAGTTCCTGCATAAATTGGACGATGATAATTCCCCACTGGTGCAGAAGAATAAACTTCTGTATTATCTTTGTCATGTCCTACAATTTCAACTTTTACATCTGAAAGGGCAGTTCCTGTACAAGCATCACTTACTATTCCGCGTAATCCGTATAAAACTTGTTCGGTATAAAGCAACATTGCATCTTTATTATATTCCCAATATGTTGGTAATAATTCTGCATCCAATTTTTTTGAATCTGACCATTCTAAGGTTAATTCTTTAATGTTTTGATAGTAATTCATGTAATCTTGCCTTGTGCCAATAGCATAATACCAATCAGCTCCGTGCGTAACACCTGTTGTGTTATATGGACCATTATTCATAGTTCTAGGACCTTCAAAATAAGTTGATGGGGCATCTATCTCAACTTCATCAGCATACACAAAACAAACATATTCCCACCAATCTGTATCAGCATTTAAGTTTTCGTCACTTTGCCATGTATCCCAAGGGTAATTTATAAGTTCTATACCCGAGTGAGTATTAACCGACATTACAAAATCATGTGCATTTGCATAATCTATCATTGCTTGACTTTCTTCTTGGATTGTGTAGCCACTTCCATTTAGAGTTGGGAAATTTCTGTTTAAGTCAATATCATTGGTGTTTGATCTTTTAGCTTCAGAAACGCTCACTAAGCTTGGTGACCCATTAAATGTCCCATCAGGATTTGCTAATGGATTTATATAAATTTCAATATTATTAACCAAATTTGTAACGGCAGGATCTGTTCCATAATTCGATAACAAATAGTCGATTGTTCTTAATGTTAAAACATAACAAACCAATTCATCTCCATGCATAGTACCAGACCACCAAAACTCTGGCTCATCTTCATCTACGCCAACATTATCAGAAATTATTACTCCTACAATTGGAACACCATTTTCTGAATATCCATAAACTTCATATTGGCAAATATCTGGATAGTTCGTCGCAAAACTCTGCATCATTTCCAAATATACCGCATGAGTAGGATATCTATCCCAATTTGCCATTTGAGCAACAGTTGTTGCCATTGTTAGTGCTTTAGGTGAATTATAATAATCGAAAGCGGGAGTAAATTCTATGTCATACGTCAAAAAATTCTCAAATTCCATAGTATTTGCATAGGCATAAACTAAACCAGCCTTAAAACCATCAATTGAAAGTTCTCTCGTTAGGTTATACATAATGGAATTACTTGCAACGGGGAATGTAAAATAAAACTCTCCTCTTTCCTCAAGCTTTTCTTCAGCAAAACTGAGATAATCTAATTGTCCAAACAAAAGAGATGTACTTAGTAAGAATAATAAAACTAAAGTAAGGTTTTTCATAATATGATGTTTAATTTTTAATAATTTTTAAAATATCTGTGTTTTTATCAATATTTGTGAGCTCAATAAAATAAATTCCGCTATCGTAAGCAGATAAATCTATAAGCAGTTTATTTTGATTATTGCAAGTAAAATTTTGTATTAGTTTTCCACTAATATCTGTAATTTTAACTGTTGAAATATTAGTTTTTGAGTGCATATTTATCAGCCCATTAGTTGGGTTTGGAAATATTGTACTGTTATTAATACTTGTTTCATTTTTACCAGTTTCAACAAAAATATCTGTTGTGTATTCGTTCATACCACAATCGCTTGTAGAAGTAAGTTTTACAGTATAAGTTCCAGTTTCTGCATATATATGAGTAGGATTTATTTCTGATGAGGTAGTTTCGTCACCAAAATCCCACGCAAAAGAATTTGCTGCTGTAGAATTGTTTTCAAATATAACTTGCGAACCATTTA
>CAYNKH010000003.1:0-44713 GCA_964397745.1 uncultured Bacteroidales bacterium
AAATAAATTATAGAGTTATGAAATTTAATGTTTTTTTACCAGTATTAATAATAGGACTTATGATGAGCAGTCTTTTGAAAGCTCAAGATGTAAGCAAATATGGAGAGGATCCAGAAACTTGTGCAGTAAAGTTGTCCACGTATAATGAGTTTTTTAAACAAGAGAACTATAAGGATGCAATCAATGCTTGGAGATGGTGCTTTGTTAATTGTCCAGAAGCGACCAAAAATATTTATATACATGGCATAACAATTATCGAATATTTTATCGACAATGCTACTGAAGAGGTAACTAAAGAGGCATATATTGATACTTTGTTAATGGTATATGACAAAAGAATAGAGTATTATGGGCAAGAAGGTGTTTTGCTTGGTCGAAAAGGACTTGCTATGTTAAAATATCGTTCTGGTGATGTGCAAGCTGCTTACGAAGTGTTTGAAAGATCTTACGAATTACTAGAAAACAGCACTGAATATTTTGCTTTGAAATATTATATGAATACCGCCTCAGTTTTGTTTGGTAACGAGATTTTAGCAAAAGAAAAAATTGTCGAAGTATTTTCAAAGGTATCAAGTGCAATAAACTATCAGATTGAAAATGAAACTAATGAAAAGAAAAAAGAAAGATACATAGCAACAGCCGAAGAGATTAAACAACTATTCGTAAATTCTGGTGCTGCTGATTGTACTGCAATAATAAATGTATTTGGTCCTCAGTTTAAGGAAAATCCCGAAGATGTTGAGCTTGCTAAAGAAATTCTCGGACTATTAGAAAGTGGTAGTGGAGACGATTGTAAACTTTCAGACCTATATATGAATGCGGCTGTGTTAGTCTATTCGGCAGAAAAATCAGCGTCTGCCGCTCATTCAATTGCACAAGGATATTTTAAAAGAGATGATAGCGCAAATGCAGAAAAGTACTATAAAGAAGCTATTGATCTTGAAGAAGACGATAGTAAAAAAGCAGATATGTATTACGAACTGGGATTACTTTATTATAACTTAGTAAAGAATTATCCTGCTGCACGTTCTGCTGCACGCTCTGCACTATCTGTTAATCCAAACTACGGAAAAGCTTATATGTTGATTGGAAAAATATATGCTGCAACTGGTGGCTGTGGTGAAACCGCTTTTGAAAAGAAATCTATTAACTGGCTAATCGTAGATCAGTTTATAAAAGCTAAAAACGTAACAGATGATGCGGAAATTCTAAAAGAAGCAAATGAGCTTATTGGAAGATACTCGTCTCGTTTCCCAACTCTCGAAGAAGTGTTTTGGTTAAATTTTAGCGAGGGACAGACCGTTACAATAGAATGTTGGATAAACGAAACTACTACTATCAGATGTAATAAATAGTGTTACTAAAGATAAACATAAAAAGTATTATTATTGTCGTGGCGACTTTTGGAGTTGCCACGACATTCTTTTCTTGTAAAAACGATATCGAAGAGGTAAATAAACTTACTGTCTCAAACGATAGACCATCTTTTCAAGTTATTGACTTGGAAACTAGTATTAGCGACTCTGGTCAAATAAAAGTTAAAATTTATGCCCCAGAGCTTGTAAGATACGAAGAAGTAGAGGTACAGTACGATGAATATCCAAAAGGTGTTAACGTAGAATTCTATAATTCACTTATGGAAGTTACGGGTACTTTAAGATGTAATTATGCACGATATCTTATCAAAGATGAGACATGGGAAGCAAAATCGGATGTGGAAGTCAATAATGCAGCAGAAAAAGAACAGATTAATACCGAGTTACTATACTGGGATATGAAAAAAGAAATTATATATTCTGATAAATTTGTACGAATTACTACAGCCGAAGAAATCCTATTTGGCGAAGGGTTTGAGTCAAATCAGGATTTCTCAAAATGGAAAATTTTAAAACCAACAGGAACAATAAACGTAAATGAAGATTAAAAAGAATTTTTTTGTAATTATCGAATTTGCATGGATATTAATGGCAATATTCTGCTTGGCAATGGGCATTTATTATAATATTAAAATTGGAATTAGTAAAGCATGGATGATATACTCTCTTGGTGTTATAAGCTTAGGAATGTTTGCCGTTAGACGTATGCAAAGAAAAAATAACGAAAATAGACGTAACAGAAGATAGTAATGGATTGGATAATTATTTTTGTCTCAGTGATTTTTTCTGCATTCTTTTCTGGAATGGAGATTGCCTTTGTGTCGTCCAATAAATTAAGATTGGAGCTAGCATCAAAAGAGGCGGGACTTAGATCCAGAATATTGACAGTGTTTAATAATAATCAGCCTCAATTTATTTCGGCAATGCTTGTGGGCAACAATCTAGTACTTGTTATTTACGGTATTTTTATGGCTAAAATATTACAAGCCCCAATCGAAAGTTTTGTAAACAATGAGGTTTATGTCTTGATAATACAAACGATTTTATCAACTCTAGTTATTCTCGTTTTCGCTGAGTTTTTACCAAAAACCCTTTTCAGAATTATTAATAATACTGCTCTTACAACATTTTCTGTCCCATTGATATTCTTTTATTATCTTTTTTACCCTGTAGTCGTATTTTCAATGTGGATTTCGAGTCGTATCATGGGCTTGTTTATTAACGAAAGCCTCGACCAGTCTCAAAAAGAAAAAGCTTTTGGTAAAATTGATATTGATGAAATTATTGATAAAAGCACAAAAGATAATGAAAAATCCAAGGAGGCTCATGAATTAAAGATTTTTCAAAATGCTATGGATTTTTCGTCAATTAAACTTCGCGAATGTATTGTTCCCCGTAATGAAATACAAGCGGTGTCAATTAATATGGAAATAAGTGAGCTTAAAGAAAAGTTTATAGAGACAGGGCATTCAAATATTCTTGTTTACAGAGATAATGTTGATGAAATATCTGGATATGTAAACGTTAAAGATATTTTTAAAAATCCTCAAAAATTACGAAATTCTGTGCGTCAAGTGATGATAGTCCCCGAAACAATGTCGGCAAAGAAATTGTTCGAACAGCTTATTAAAAGTAAAAAGAGCCTTGCTATTGTTGTTGATGAGTTTGGTAGTACGTCAGGAATGGTTACAGTAGAGGATATTCTCGAAGAAATTTTTGGAGAGTTCGAAGATGAACACGATACTCCTGAAATTAATGTGGTCATAAACCCTGATGGTAATTATGTTATGAGTGGCAGAATGGAGCTTGATGATTTTAACGAAGAGTTTGGCTTTGAACTTAGCGAATCAGACGATTACGAAACTATTGCAGGTTATATTTTATACCACTACGGCAGCTTTCCTAATCAATCAGAAGTTATAAATATTATAGATCGTAGCAGAAATTATAAATTCAAAATCCTTAAAATCCAAGACACCAAAATCGAGAAGCTAATGTTGTTTGATGAGTAATACCAGTTTAGTTACAAAAGGACGTAGTGGGTATGTTAATTGTTTTGTGGTTGCGAACTGATAGTAAGACAAGTTATTACTATTAGTTTATAATTATGAATGAGCGTCTTCTATATAAATTATTACAAAGTAAGCAAACCGTTTTTTTACGAAATTGCAAACTAAAACTATCAGTTTGTTGAAAATTTATAAAGAGATCTACTTAAAATAGGAATATTCTTATAACATATAATGCCAAGTAAGAAATGTTATAACTTTTCTTTAAAAAACTTAATTATTACAGTGCATTTAGCAAATTATAAATTGAGTGCCGTAACCCCTAAAAAGACTGCTAATATTAAAAAAGTTCAATAAATTTCAGATAATGTTCTTATCGGAAAACTTAGCTCAGATTTTGCAATTATCAAGTATTGTGCTAATTACCAAATTCATGCCACACAGTTATCCAGTTATCACAAGCACTCTACCGCACGATTTTTTCATCGTGTGATTGCAAGATCACAGCATCACAATTTTGCCTTTATCTTTTATCTTCAAAAAAATCTTTCATCATTGTGGAGCATTCTTCTGCCATAACACCCTTGATAATATTTGTTTTAGGGTGTAGTATTTTATCGCTAAAGTACGAATAGCCTTTCTGATTATCACTTGCCCCGTAAACGATATTTGAAATTTGAGCCCAGGCTAATGCTCCAGCACACATTACACATGGCTCTAATGTTACGTATATTGTACAATCTGTTAAATATTTAGCTCCTAAATTGTTTGCTGCTGCCGTAATTGCAAGTATTTCGGCGTGTGCAGTAACATCGTTTAGCATTTCGGTTTGATTATGTGCTCGTGCAATAAGTTTGTTTTTACAAATGATAATAGCTCCCACAGGAATTTCGCCTGCATCTGCTGCTTTTTGAGCTTCTAATAGAGCCATTTTCATAAATATTTTATGTTCCATAATTTAATTTTTTGATTTTACTTTTGTCTTTACATTCTAAAATTAGAGTATCAATATGTTTACCAGAGATTGGAGTAATAAAATTTGGGTCAATTTCTTTTATTGGTAAGAGTACAAATAATCTATCTCCTATTTTTGGGTGCGGAATTTCAAGATTTTGGCTATTTATTCTTTTTTTACCATAATATAAAATGTCGATGTCCATTGTTCTGCCCTGATATCCAGTAGATGTTCTATTTCTTTTCATTTTCTTTTCGATGGCGAGTATAATTTGCAAAACATCTTCGGGTTGCTTGTCAGTTTTTAGTTTAACAACGGCATTTGTAAAATATTTAGCATGTTCAAAACCCCAAGGCTCCGATAAATAAACTGATGACACTTTATCGGGCTTTGCAATATATTTTGTAATGAGATTAATCGCAGACCTTATGTTTTCTAATCTGTTTCCTAAATTTCCTCCTAGGCCGAGATAAATGGTTTCCAATTTTCAATATTTATATTTTAAATTATAATTTTATTCCTTCGTTACAATTTTTACACATTTCTATTTTATTTCGTTGCGAAAATACATTTTTTATAAATCTTTGGTAATTGTTTTCGTTACGAATACTATTTATAGTCTTGTTTCTGACATCGCCCATAATAAAATCAGCGTCTTTGTCAAAGCAGCATGGCACTAATTTCCCGTCCCAAGTAATGACTGAGCCAAAAATAATCCGTCTGCACAAATTGGGCAGTTTAGATTTTATTTCAAATTTATCTCCACTCACAACATATCTCGAGTATTTATAATTTTTTGGTAGCAAAGAAATTTGATTTTTAGAATAGATTTGGGCAGTTTTTAAACTAATTTTATCAATCTTATACTTCTTTTTCAGTTTGTGTAAATGCTTGGTTTCGTGTTCGTTATGCTTAAAAACAATGAATTGCAGCTCAATATATGGTCGTTCTTTTTTATTAAGTTCGGATAATGCTTCAAGTCCTTTATACACTTTCTGGATATCGCCATTAATTCTATATTTATTATATGTTTCTTGTTCTATACCATCAAGAGACACAACAATTTTATCAGGTTTTGCTTTTTTGATTATATCGATATTATTGTGTATCGTATGTCCGTTTGTCGAAAACTCAGTGTATATTTTATGTGTTCTTGCAAAACTTATCATTTCACCAATTTGCTCATGTAATAATGGTTCTCCTTGAAAGTGAAGTATGATATTGATTAGATGGTTTTTGTTTTCTCGAATTAGTTTTTTTAATAATTCTAAATCTGCAAAACCTTTATCTCTTGTTAGTAATCCTGTCCCCGAAGGACATGCAGGACATTTTAAATTACAATAATTTGTAGGCTCAAATGATATAAATGAAGGGGGCGGTAGAATCTTATTGGTTTTCGATCTTTTCTGTTGTTTAGAGTATTTTGTTTTTACTTTACGATAATAGCATGATAAATTAATAAGGTTTATCAATTTTTTGAGGTTTAGGTACTTTATGATTTTTAAACGATTCAATTTATTTAATTTATTTTGGCAAGGTAATAAAAAATGACCGTTCTGTAACTGGTTTAATGATTAAATATGTTTTCTTATTTTGTATTGTTAAATGCTTTTAAAATGTTTAACTATTGGTAGAAGCCATTATCGACCATCCAAGATTATTGACAAAAGTTAGGATTTATTTATTCTTGTTTTAGTTATCAAACCTCGTGTACCACGAATAAAAACTTAATGGACCTAAATTATTTTAGTAAGTGTAACAATTTTTTAATAATTTTAATAGAATTAGTTTGTTATAAAACATAAAAATTTTAAATTTGCAACAAAAATAAAACATAATGAAGACAGAAGAAAGTTCCAAAGACTTATTATTTAACTCTCCAGAGTCTGTTTTTTATACCATTTCGAAAGAAGACAAAGAGTATTTGTTAAAAAATACAGAATGCCGATCTTACAAGAAAAATGAGTTAGTTTTCTTAGAAAACACAAAGCCTGCTGGGCTAATATGTTTATCGGACGGTAAAGTTAAGATATTTAAGGAGGGAGCAGGCGGTCGAGATCAGATTATTCGATTGTCAAGACCAGGAGGTTTTATTGGTTATCGGGCACTATTTGCTGGGCAAAATTATCATGCCTCAGCAGTTTCGCTTGAAGTTTCGATTGCTTGTACCATTGAAAAGAACGCTCTGTTTTCTGTTATGAAAAATGACCCAAATCTCACATTCGCTATCCTCAAATCACTTGCAACTGAGTTGGGTGTGTCAAATATGCGTACTGTTAGCCTTACGCAAAAGCATATTCGCGGACGTCTTGCAGAATCTCTTTTGTTTTTAATCGAAACTTATGGATATTTTGACGATGGACTTACTATTAAAGCATTATTGTCTAGAGAAGATATTGCTAGCCTCAGTAATATGACTACAAGTAATGCAATTCGTACTTTATCAACATTTGCACAAGAAGGAGTTATTAGCCTCGAAGGTAGAAGAATTAAAGTCATTGATATTAAGATGTTACAAAAAATATCAAATATTGGTTAATAAGCAAATAGAGGGATAAACATACTAATTATTGTCTGACAAATTCTTAAGCACATCGCAACGCATTACGAGAGTTAGGCATCGGCTCGTTTCGGAGTTCTGATTCAAACAAAACCTTTTTTGACTTACAATAATTAATTTAATAAAGTATTTCTAAATGGATTTAATTTTTGAGTAGTGTTTGTTATTGCTTTTGTTATATTTGCATAAATTTTAAAATCAGGCTTATGATTATCTCTATGACAGGCTTTGGTCGTGAAGTATTGGAGTACAAAAATAAAAAGATTAGCATCGACGTAAAATCACTAAACTCTAAAACAACTGATATTAATACCCGAATACCAGGCTATTATAAAGAAAAAGAACTTGAAATCCGAAAACTTTTATCGGGACAACTCAAAAGAGGCAAAATTGAATTTTGTATGTTTGTGGAACTTAACGGAAATGAAAATGTTACACAAATAAATGAAGATGTTGTTAGTAATTATTATTCGCAACTAAAAGATATTTGCGATAAAAATTCTATACCTATGGGTAATGACCTCCTTTCGGGGATTATTAAAATGCCTGATGTAATGCAAAATAAGTCTGAAGATTTATCGGATGTGGAGTGGGATTGTGTTTTACAAACTGCACAAAAAGCAATAGAAGATTGCAAAAATTATAGAATTACAGAAGGTGCAGAGCTCGAAAAAGATGTCACAACTAATATTAAATCCATTTTGTCATTGCTTGAAGAGATACCTAAATTTGAGGCAGAAAGAATAACTGTTGTTCGCGAAAAACTTAGGCATGTTATAGACGAATTAGGGCAAGGAAAAAAAATTGACGAAAATAGGCTAGAACAAGAAATTGTATATTACTTAGAAAAACTGGATGTTAATGAGGAAAAGGTGCGTTTAAAAAAGCATTGTGAATATTTTTTAGAAACGGTAAAGAGTGATGAACCTGTTGGTAAAATATTGGCATTTATTTCTCAGGAAATAGGTCGTGAGATAAACACTTTAGGGTCTAAAGCAAATCATGCCGAGATGCAAAAAGTTGTTGTAATGATGAAGGACGAACTTGAAAAGATAAAGGAGCAATTGTTAAATGTATTGTAAGTAAAATGGAACCTAAAATTTTGATATTTTCTGCACCCAGCGGAGCAGGTAAAACTACTTTGGTGCATCATTTACTAAATTTTGAAGAGTTTAAGTTAGAGTTTTCGGTTTCGGCATGTAGTCGAAAAGCTAGAGGTAATGAGGTGGACGGAAAAGATTATTATTTTTTATCTGTAGATGAATTTAAAGCTAAAATTAAAAATGACGAATTCCTTGAATGGGAGGAGGTTTATAAAGACAACTATTACGGCAGCCTTAAGTCTGAAGTTGATAGAATTACTCAAAAGGGGAACAATGTAATATTCGATGTGGATGTTAAGGGAGGTCTTAATATAAAAAATTACTACAAAAACAGTGGATTAGCAATTTTTGTAATGCCTCCATCAATAAATGAACTCAAAAACAGACTAATTAAACGACTAACAGATAACGGTGATGAAATTAAAACGCGAATTGATAAAGCAAAATCTGAATTGGAATTTGCAGATAATTTTGATGTGATTATAATAAATGAAAATCTCGAACTTGCTAAAAAAGAAATTGTGTCGGTTGTTAGAAATTTCCTATCCAAGTAATTTGAACTCAACGTAATTGGTAATTGTCAAAAATCAGATTAATACAAAATAAAAAAAACCTTTGAATTTTATTTCAAAACTTGTACCTGACTTTTAGAGATTGACAAACCTTTATTTTTTTATTATCTGCTTATAACTACTTTTTTGTCAATAGATTTTTTCCCATCTGTAATTCTGAATACATAAATTCCATTAGCTAGATTACTGATATCTAAACTACTGTGACTTTCAAGATCAACAACTCTTAGTAGGCTACCTAAACAATTATATATCTTTAATTTTGCATCTTTGCCAGCAGAAATACTAATTTGATTTTTTGCAGGATTAGGATAAATTAAAATTCCTGATTTTGCCAAAATAGTTTCAGTTTCTACGCTAAAGTCCATAGTACCAGTAAAGAATTTATATATTTCTGTTGTATAATCCATATCGTTTTGAGGAATGGAATACCATTCGTGATCTCCGCCAACTACTTTGATAAAAACAGTATGAGTATTGTTATTACCATTTAGATACACATATCTTTCGAATATTTTTCCGTCTGCCTGAGTATCAGGGAATATATTTATTACTGGCGATTCGTCAGCATTATTATAACTTCTCCAATATTCGACTAATTCTTCGGCTCCCATTCCAACAGAATAAACTCCCATTCCAGTGTTAAATCCTGCATCGTCATAAGCGATTTGGGTGTCAGCAGTTCCATGTATGTGCATTGTATTAATAGCAACCTGTGGATTTGGAGTAAACCCAACTCCCATAGTGCCGCTTACTGATGCTACAGCAGTAATTCTGTTTCCAAGTTCACTTGCCATGCGGTTACACATAAAACCTCCTAATGAAAATCCAGTAAAAAATACAGAGTCGGGATTTATATTAAAATAGGTTTCCAACGAATCGAGAATTACAGTTAAAAAACCTGTGTCGTCAACATCTGGATTTAGGAAAATGTCTCCAGCCATTGTGCCTGTTGCTCCAACACCAGCATTCCATGCTGTTCCAAAACTTGACCCCATTACATTCGCATCTAGTGCTTGAGGAGTAATAACTATCCAGCCAGTTTGGTCGGCAAGATAATTGGGCCACACGCCAGAAAAACTATTCATATTATCTCCGAGACCATGGAGACAAAATACAACTGGTGCAGGATTATCTGCAGAATAAGTTGTTGGTACATATTCTAAATATTCTCTTTCTGTTTCGTCCCAAATGAGAGTACGAGCAGTTTGTTGAGCCATAATTAATCCTGATATGGCTGCTAAAATGGTAATTAGAGCTAATTTTTTCATTTTGTAAGGTTTTTTAACAAATCACACCAAAGTTAAGAAAAAAACTTTATTAGAAACAAATTAATTTTGATATTTTAAAATTTTTTCAACAATTTCTGGATTAATGTTTTTGTTTTCTCCAAGTTTTATAAAGTTTTTATTTTCAAGTTTAGCACAAATTTCATTTATAGCTGAGTTTGGAATATTATAATCCGAAAGTTTTGTCTTTATACCTAGGCTGTGAAAGAACTCTTCAGTTTTAGTAATTGCCATATCAATAGCAGCATTGTTATCGTCAATATTGACACCCCAAACATTTTTTGCGAAATGTAAAAGTTTTTCAGATTTTTCTTCTTTCATTACTGATAAGACCCCTGGCAATACTATTGCGAGTGTTTGAGCGTGGTCAATACCATAAAGTGCGGTAATTTCGTGTCCAATAATGTGCGTACTCCAATCTTCTGGAACTCCTGCTGCAAGAAGTCCGTTAAGAGCCATAGTTGCAGCCCACATCAAATTTGCATTTGCATCATAATCCAAGCGGTTTGCAAGCACTTTTGGACCTTCGTTGATTATAACTTTTAAAAGAGCTGCCGAATAAGCATCCTGCACCGCCCCATTAACAGGATATGTAATATATTGCTCAATTGTATGCACAAAGGCATCTATAATTCCGTTACTTATTTGTGTGTCTGGAAGGCTATACATGACTTCTGGTTCGAGAATTGAAAAAACTGGCATTAATAGATGGCTTCCAAAAGCTAATTTTTCTTTCGAGGATACTCTTGTAATTACAGCTCCTCCATTCATTTCGGATCCAGTTGCAGGAAGCGTGAGAATAGTGCCAATTTTTATTGCCAAGTCAAATTTTTCGTATTTTGAAAGCATATTCCACGGATTATCTCCTTTATAATTAATTGCAGCGGCTATAAATTTTGATCCATCAATAACCGAACCTCCTCCAACCGCAAGAATAAAATCAATCTTTTCTTTTTTACCGATTTCTACTGCTCTCATTAGCGTTTCATACTCGGGATTCGCACCAATTCCACCAAACTCAATAGTATTTTTGTCCGAAAGCATATCTATAACACGCTCGTAAATACCATTTTTTTTGATGCTCCCTTTTCCGTAAGTAAAAAGAATATTATTGTAGTTTTTTAACTCATCTTTTAATTTTATGATTTGATTTTTGCCAAAGTGAATTCTAACGGGATTGTAAAATGTAAAGTTTTCCATAATTATTTTATTTCTATTTGTTTAATATTTTAGTAATAAAGTCTGTGTTTGAGCCTTGCTTCGCACTTTTGATTTGTGATTCATCTGTGATCCTGTGATTCTGTGTACACTCCTCACTCTTCCCTCTTTATGACGGTGCAGCCTCCTGACCATTTATGACACTCCTCACTCCTCACTCCTCACTCTTCCCTCTTTTAAACCATCCATAACCTCTCCCCATAAAAAACAATCCTAATAAAATGAACGGTATTGAAAGTAGTTGTCCCATTCTAATCGCATCTGTCCAGCCTGAGAACTCCACCTGATCCACTTTTGTATATTCGATAATATATCTAAATAGGAATAGAATAAAAACAAACCATCCTAAAAAAGTTCCTTCTTTCCATTTCTTTATAAATTTTTTGAACACAATGAAGAAAACGATAAACATAATAAAATAGAAAATCGCCTCATATAATTGAGTAGGATGTCTTACTGTCCAAAACTGTGTAAGGCATGTTAAATCCATGGTATTGCAATGTCCAGTAGCAGCATCGATGGCAGGTTGCAAATCGCCTCTATTACGCAAAAACTTAAATCCCCAAGGCACAGTTGTTGAAATTCCAACAATCTCCGAATTTGCAAGATTTCCCAATCTAACCATTCCTCCAGCAAATGGTATTATAAGTACTATTCTATCTAATAGTCCAAGATAATTCATTTTGTATCTTCGAGAAAATAGCCAAACAGCTAATAAAATCCCAGCGGCACCACCATGACTTGCAAGCCCTCCTTCCCAAACTTTTAGTATCTCAAGAGGGTTCGAAAGATAATACCCTGGATTATAAAACAGGCAGTGTCCTAATCTGAGACCAACAACAACTCCAATAATTACAAATATTGCAAGTTTGTCAATTTTTTCTTGGGGGTGTCCTTCCTTACGCATTACGCGTGAAATAATTAAATATCCTATTAAAAAGCCCATAGCTAATAAAAAACCATACCAGCGAATACCTCTTTCTCCAATATAAAACATTACGGGGTCAACATCCCAAACTATCGATAATAGTGTCATGATAAATTTGTTTTATACAAAAGTAAGAAAATGATTTTAATTGAGTGTAAATGATTGAAAATTGTTTTTTCTTCTGCTGATTTTTAATCATGTGTTTAAATGTTTTTTGCAAAAAAAAACAAAATATTGAAAATTATTAAAAAAAGTATTACTTTTGCAGCCCTTAGGGTTTGTCAATTCTGCATACTTTATTGTTTGACAATCCCTTAATGCCCAGATGGTGAAATTGGTAGACACGCCAGCTTGAGGGGCTGGTGCTCGCAAGGGTGTGCAAGTTCGAATCTTGTTCTGGGCACAGTTTTATTAGTAAAACGCTCGTATTGTGATGCAATACGGGCGTTTTTGTTTTGTTGTGCATTTGCTTTTTTGTGCAAAATATCTAATGTGTTTGATTACATTTGAGATATAATACTATTCCACTCTTTTTTATGTTCAAATTTCAGTGCTGTATCATTCTCAATCAAATTCACGTAGTTTTCTATAAATTCAGAGGCGTTAGAGAGAAGCCTTAAATAATATTTTAATGAAGGTATCAATCCGTTTACAATAACATGGTAGCCATAGCAGGAAATCTAAGGTTTTTTAAGAATGGTGTAATATATTTTGTATCAAAAGTTCTACCAGAATAACCATTAGGGATGCTTGTTTGATGATTCCTTATGTCCTGTTTTGGATTTAGGATTTTATAGATTGCACTTGTCAGAATAACCGTAATTACGCCTTTTGATGATTCCGATCGGCTTAGTATTTCACTTAAATGACAGGTAATGTTTTTATTTAAATCAGATTTTATTTTGTCATCAGAACCAACTATTGACATTGATTCTTTATATATTTTTTCAAGATATTTATTTGGATCCATTTATATTTTCAATTTTAAAAGTTGAGTTTTAATTTGTTCAGAAACGGCCTTAATCATAGGAATTGCTACCGAGTTTCCTATTTGTTTATAAAGCTCTGATTTGTTATTCAACAATTTGAATTTATCTGGAAAGCCCATTATTCTATAACACTCTTGTATTGTTAGTTTTCTTACTTTCCCTTCATGCCAAATCCAAAATCGACCCGAAGATTCTTGGGAAGGCAATGCAGGATGAACGCCTTCTGTAGAGTAAATTCTATTAGGTTGTTTATGAACACGAGATAAATGTTCTGTACCTGGTCTTACACCTGCCTTGCGAATAGTTTTGTTTCTATAGCCTGCGAAAACTAGACCTGATTTTTGAGTTTTTTGCTCTTTTAGAATAGTATAGGGTTCGTCTAAGTATTCAAAATCATTTTTCTTATCCAAAAATTCCTTTAATGTCGGTTTAGTCTTTTGTTCTATTTTTGAAAAATCAAATTTAGTATTTTTATGTCCTATGATGATAATTCTCTCTCGGTTTTGAGGAATGCCAAAATCAGATGCATTCAACACTTTTTTAGAAACCACATAGCCCATTTCTTCCAAATGCTGTACGATAGTGGCTAAAGTTCTTTTTTTGTTGTGATAAACTAAATGCTTTACGTTTTCTAAGAAAATGACTTTAGGTTGATGTTTTTCAATAATCTCAAAAACATGGTAAATCAGTGTGCCTCTGGTATCCTCAAAGCCTTTCATTTTTCCTGAAATACTAAAAGGTTGGCAAGGAAATCCTGCACAAAGAATATCGTGTTTAGGTACAATATTCGTATTTAATTTTGTTATATCGCCAAAAGGAACTTCTCCAAAATTAAATTCGTATGCTCTTTGGGCATGGTAATTAAATTCCGAAGAAAAAACGCAATTACCACCAAGTTCTTGCATCGGAATTCTGAAACCTCCTATACCAGCGAAAAGGTCAATAAATGTAAATTCAGGCTTTTCAGGTGCAGGAAAAGGAACATCCCATTTTATTGGTAACATCGCCTGTAATTCGGGCTCAGAAGTTAAACTCAAGTCTTCAAAGATTATTTTGTAGTAATCTTTCGCTCGTTTTTCATACGAGTGCGCTACTCCATTTTTATGATTTTGCAAATAATGTGTAAAATATGCTAAGTCTTCAACATTACCGTTTAAGATTTCAAGTTTTAGTTTTTCTTTTAGTGTAGAATATTTTATCATGGCTAAAAGTTTAATTCTCCTTGTTTTTAATTATAAATATCTTGTTTTATCTCCCGAAGTTTATCAAAGTTATTCTACTAATAGACTTTAATTGATGAATATATTCTCGATATGTTTCTTTCATTTTCTTAAAAATTACATATTGATATTTTTGTCAAATTTAATCAAATTTATACTTTTTTGCTAAAATACTTATTATGAAATTATAAACAGAGCGAAGTGAGTATTAAAGCAAATGTTTTTTTGTAAGCTTTTGTAGTAGGTTAGATGTGTGTTTTGGATAACCACTATTGGGGACAATCGAACAGACGAGCAAGGGAGCAATCGAACAAACGAACACCTCGGCTTCGCTCGGTGCATCGCAATCGAACAGAAAACCGTGTTATTTAATTGCGATACAAAGAGCATTGGCTTTCCCCTCTTAGGGGTCAGGGGTAGCGTACGCAAACACAGACTAACAGACGAAGTAAACAAGTCAAAATGCATACTTTATTGTTTTACAATCCCTAAGGGTTTGTCAAATAATAAAGTATGCAGAATTGACGAAGATATTTTGTTGTTTTTCGAGACGCAAAATTTAGCTAATAGCTTGCGTCTCTTTGCTAATTTTGCAACAAAGAAAAACGGCAAAAGGGCAAGTCAAAATGCTTAGTTTATTGTTTTACAATCCCTAAGGACAAACACTAACACTTAAAGATTGTGATGGTCCGTTTCCGCATGTATTTGATGGTGTTACAATTATATCTCCAGCCACAGTTCCTGGGGTAACAGAAATGTGATTACTTCCTTGACCTGAATCAATTGTCCAGTCTGACGGAACTTGCCAAGTATAGGTATGTCCTGCATCAATTACTGAATAATCAAAATTTGACGACCCGCCAGAGCTAACACTAATATTATCAAACCATACATAAAACATATTGGAGTTATTATAATTACAACTAGGCTCGAGGTAAAATAAAATATTTGATTTATTACCAATTGCAGAAATATCAAATGTTACGATAACTTCTGCACATGTTCTTAATTCAGTAAATTGAAAACCTTTTCCGTTCGTTCCAGAGTCATAAGTAACATCAGTTCCATTTATTGTTACGCTTGTGATATTATGTTTGTATCCACCATCTGCCCACATATAAAATCTGCACCAATCATTAGTATGACTAAAAAAATAAGAATGAGAAACATCAAAACTTATCGAAACTTCATCATTTCCAGAACAATCCATTTCTGGTAATCGTAAAAAATTTCCCCAATAGTTATTCCAACTTCCTGCAAAACCAACATGTCCATTAGGACATCCTCCTGTTGCTGAATAAGCAATTGGATTATTATAGTCTGGTGCAAACCAAATATTATTACTACCTGGGTTAGTGCCATGGGTTAGAACATCAGAATTAAATTCCTGTGTAGTGCTAATAGGAGTAGAGCCACAAGCATAAGTTTCGCCTGTTATTGCTGATGGTTGAGTAGGTAGAGGTAAAATATTAAGTGTGGCGGCATTACTTACAACTGGTGGCGGCGTACTGCCTGTTACAATACAACGGTATAGCCAACCATTATTTCCGGTAATAATTCCACTTAGGTTAAGTGTGGCTGTGGTATAATTACTGTAAACGGGATTTGCTCCAGCCGACTCAATGTTTTGCCAGTTGCCGCCAGTATTTACCTGCCATTGATAAGATATCCCATCGCTTGATGATACCGAAAATGATGCGTTTGCACCAGCACATTCCGAAGCATCTGTTGGTTGAGTGTCAATTGCTATCCCCGATGTGCTTGCACTCCCACAAAGACTTAACCATAATGCTCCATCATAGTAGTTTATACAGTTTTCAGAAATATTATAGATAATAAGTCCTGTTGCTGGATTGTTTATTGCATCGCGCTGAATTTGCGTTAAGCGAGGTGGTAAAAAACCCAATTCGTTAGACTGTAATTCTAATAATGCTGATGCATCAGGCGTATTTGTATTAATGCCAACATTTTGTGAATATAAACTTGAAAATATAAACACAAAAATTGCTGCTAAAATTACTTTAATCTCATTCTTTGTTTTAGGAAAAATCATATTTTTAAACATTATGTTTGAAATATACACTGCTACCAGCACGTTTTTATCTTAACTAGTCTTTGCAAGAAAACGCCAAATACTGCATTTCGAAGTGAGCTTGTCGAATTATCAAAGACTTAAAAATAAAGTGTTTTCGTACAGACACTAACCATACAAAATTAGACAAAAATTTAAGAATTACAAAGCTATAGTTCAAAAAAAATGCACTTTACTTAATTATTAACCTGAGTTCGACATAATTTTTAAAGTTCTCAACTCAAAAATTATATCGAGAGATTTGTAATCCGAATGCTGCTTCCTCCGTTCGCTCGATTCCAACCCCAGTGTTGCTTCTGTTCGTTCGGATTTATTTGCAATCCGAATGTTGCTCTTCCGTTCGCTCGGAGATTTACATTCCCAGTGTTGCTTTACTCTCTATTTCTCTCTATTTTTCGATAAAATTTCATTTGTTTCAATCTTTTTTTTCAATATTACTTAAAGTTTAGTTATTTTTAAATTTTATTTAAAGAATTGAAACAGGCTAAGAACATACTCTTTTTATTATTGCTGCTAATTTTGACAGCTTCTTATGGCTATGCTCAATTTAAGCCTAGTACAGAGATGACTCCTGACGAAAAGGAGCTATTTAAGAGTAGTTTAGATGCGTTTAACGAAAAAGATTTTACGGTTTCTTTGCAAGGTTTTTCGCAATTGTTGAGCTTATATCCTCGTGAACCTGTTTTTAATTTTGTTTATGGAGCCTCAATGGTAAATAAAAATGCCGATATTAAAAAAGCTTTCGACTATCTTAATTTTGCCGTTGGTAAAGGAATTCCCGAAGCAAATTTTTATATTGGATTAGGTTATCAATATTTATATGATTTTGAGAAAGCAATTTCTTATTATAATGATTTTAAGATGAGTACTAAGGCAAAACTTTGGAATGAGTATAATGTTGACAAATATATTGGACAAGCAAAAAGTGGAAAAGATCTAATTCGATACGCTTACGAGCTTAAAGTAATTAGTAATAGGCAAACCTCACTCGAAAATTTTTATTATTCGTATGAGCTTAAGGATTTTGGGGGCGAAATAATTGTCAAAACTGATGAGTTTAAAGGAAAAGCAGATAAACGCATCGACCAATCCGACCTGATGTACATCTCAAATACAAACAATATCGTGCTTTCGAGTAGCTATGGCGATAGTCGTAAAAATAGTTTGGATATATATATCAGCCATAAAACTGAAACCGGTTGGAGTAAACCACGATTATTATCAGATAAAATAAACACCCCTTATGATGAGGCGTATCCTTTTATAAGCGATGATGGTAAAACGCTTTATTTTTCATCTAAAGGACACAATAGTATTGGTGGATATGATATTTTTAGAAGTCAATATAATGCGTCAAACAACACTTGGTCTGTGCCAGAAAATCTCGACTTCCCGATTAACACTCCTTATGATGATATTATGTATTCAGTGGATAGATACGGGGAAACGGCTTTTTTTGCTTCGACACGTGAATCTAAAAGTGGACAAATTGGGGTTTACAGAATATTGCTTGAAAAAGAGCCTTTGGCTCGTCAAATTGTTAGTATTGATGAGGTATATAAACATGCAAGTTTGACTATAAAACCTACGGCAATTGCCGAATTAACCAAACGACAAGAGGTCAGAGCAAGCAGTATGATGGATACCAGCGAGTATCACACAGAGATAATTGCAAATCTTGATACTGTAAATAATAATGAAACAAATCTTGATAAATCTTACAAATTGCTTGACGAAAAAAAGTCTATTGCTCAGGAGTTCTTTGAGTATGCCTCTGCTACTTACGAAATTTGTCAAATAAGCTTAAATGGAATAAAATCAGTTAATAAAGATATTGCGGCTCTGCGAAATAAAAGAGATGCCAAATCGGAAAGACTTCGAGACAGTCTTAGTATGATAATTATCGAAAAATCGAATATTGCAAGTGAAATGTTTGATTTGGCAAATTTTTATTACGATAAAGCAAATCAGTTAATCTCACTATCAAATTATTATGAAAACGAGCTTGATATTTTGAGTGGATTATCCCGAAACGAAAAAAATATTAGTGAGCAAATAGTGAGAATTGCTCGCGAAATCGAAAACATAGATGTGAATTCTCCTGTTGATACTTATGGTAAAAAATTGTTGTCAGAGCGAGATGCTAAATCACAAAAGCTAAATATGTTCAGAGCGAGATTGTCGGATGATTTCAAAAAGTTGAATGCTCTTAACGAAAAGATAAGCATAAAACTTGATCTTGCAAAAAATGAAAAAACCTTTAATGTTCGTGAAAAATATGTTTATGATATTAAAACTTTAGAAAACGAGAAAATAGACTTGATTGGTAAAATAAAAGACAATGAAGTACAGATTGAGTTCCTTGAGTATGAAATTAAACAAATTGATAATAGAAGACTGATTGTAAAAAATAGTTTAGTCGGAATAGAAGACGGCTTAACTTATAATCCTGATTTTAAAATTGATAAAAACAATAATGAGATTGATTTGTTAAAAACCCATATTTCTCAAAATTCTCTGAAAGAACTCGCATACCAACAAGATAAAATATTGTCTGATACAAAGTACTATTCTAAGGAACTGAATCTTGATGCAATTTTGTATGTAGGTCCTGAATTGACAGATGCCGGGCTCGAAGATATACTTATAGACACAAAATCATATACAGATAAATATGAAGATGTCTTATCTGAAAACACTCTAAAAATAGGAGGTCTGATTTTCAAAAATGACTCTGTGAAGGAGCTGGTCAAAGATCTTGAAATCAAATTTGATAATGCTGCCAACAATTCAGAAAAACAAGAAATAATTGCTGAAATCAACAAGTTTAAGGCAGAAATTAATAATAATAATGCAAAAATAACTTCATATCTCAACTCACAAACGCCAATAGATATTAGTAACTATATTCCAATTTTTGAGAATTATAAAAACACTTATACTGGTATAGAAAATCAGACTGATGTAATAGAAACCGAAAGATTAATCGGCGAATCACAACATCTTGCTAATGACATAAGCGATTTAAAAGTTCTTGGTGCTAATCAAGACATCCCGCCAATGCTTTATCTCGAAGGTATGAAATCTGAAATTGATCATCTGATAATTCAAAAAATAGAAAACTTAAAAGCTAGTGCAATAATTGCTGATAATACCACCAATCAAGATATTTTGAATAATCTCGACATTAGATTAAATGAAATAGACTCAAAAAACGATTCGCCGAAAGTGCAAGAAATTACAAACAAGTTTAAAGAGGTTGAAATTCTTTATAATCAAGCAAAAATTGATAAAGATAAGGAGCAAAGCAATAAAATTATAGTTGAGGCAAACGAAATATTAGATGCTACAATTAAAGACAATATAGAGTTAATAAACCAAAAACTATTAGATAATTATGAAAAACTAACTATTTACAATGAATCGTTCAACAATCTACCAGATAAATCTAAAAATGCAATCGAATTAGTTGATGGAATTCAAAATCTTGAGCAAAAAGCTGCGGATTTGCAATTCTCATCCGAAGAGACTCACAATCAGCTAGAAAAAATGCAAAAACTCTCCGAAGCGTGGAAAAATATAGAGTTAGCAAACCTATACTATGCTTATGCATTTGAAATTACTCGTGACGAAAAAAAATATCGTAAAAATCATGAAATCAAGCCTGATAAAGAAATCGAATCCCTTTTTGCATACAGCACTTCTATAAATCGTCAGGAACCAGTAATTGAAGAAATTGTAAATGTTGTTGATATTACAGATGTTACTGATGCTACAGATGTTACAGATGTTACAGATGTTACTGATGCTACAGATGTTACTGATGCTACAGATGTTACTGATGCTACAGATGTTACTGATGTTGCTGATGTTGCTGATGTTGCTGATGTTGCTGACTCAACTGTCATAGTTGATAACAGTGAGCCGCTAGCTGATAAAACCGCTCTTGTACAAAAGCTTGATTCAGTCAATTACGGGGGACAGATAAAAATCAGTATAAAACAACAAGCAAAGCAAAAACAAGAAATTAATGAGTTGTCTGATGATATTAATACAATAAAAATAGAGCTTGAAAATACAGACAATAAAAAGAAACTTGAAAAATTAAATACCGAATTACATCAGGCACAAGAAAACCAAATTGATAAATTAATTGAGTATAGTAAAACCTCAAACGAAATAATTACAGAATTAGACCTTATCAATAAATTAGTTGAATCTCATTACGATAAAAGCTTGCTTGACAGTTTGTTGGTCAAACAAAATGAGTTACGCAGTTCCATTGTTGAATATAATAATTTTTATACTGCCGATGAATTAAATCAAAAGCATCTTGCTGCAATTAGTTTGGAAGACAGGATTTTTAATGTTTATAACAGGTCTGTATTGGATACTGATATTGATGTTCTTGCTAAAAATGTATTAAATGCAGACGCAATAATTACAACAGCCACAATGGACACAACCGAGCTAACTGCAAACATTGATGCTATTCAAACAGGCGATTTTACCAACAAAGGGGATTACAAATATGATTATAATTATGAAAATAAAACTTTAGCAGAATTAGAAAAATTAGAAAATTATATTTCGACTGTTGAGTCGAAAGTAAAAACTCACGAAACTACAATTGCCGAAATAGAATCTGCAATGCAGTTTTCTAACTCAAGTTCTGAGTATAAAAAGCTTCAAAAAGCATTAGAGAAAGAAAATAAAAAATATTTAAGACAACTTAAACTTTGGGCGAGCTATAGTAAGGATTATTTAAGTTTAAAAAATAATCTTGGAGACGATTATTACTATAATTCTATATCAGCAAATAATAGAACTGCCCCTGTTAGCGATAGTCTAAAATCAGAATCAGAAGGCAAGCTTATTGAGTCTATCGCACTTTTTGAAGTTATTATAAGATATAAGGCAAAAACGGCAGATCCTAATGTAGTTGCGACATATAAAAAAGCTGAGCGATTAAGTGTTGAAGGTGTAAATATGTTAAATGCAGCCAACTATCTTAAATCAAAGGGGACAGAAACCGATCCGCTTGTAGTAGCTCATTATCGATCGGTTAAAACATCAGACCCGACAGACATTGAGACACGTGAAACACAGCAGCAATCCGACACTTCTAATTTAACTTTAATCAACGACACTGCTAATATTAAGGATGATGTTTCGAGAAATGACAGTATTATTGAACCTGATAACATCGCTGCTTTGGAAAATAACGGCAACAATGATGAGATTGCTTTAAATAATAATGAAAATAGGAATAAAGCTCTTATAGACTCAAATTTGGAAAATTTATTCGATGCGGATGCTACAAGTTTTTATTCAGATGCTAATCCTATAACAGCTATTCCAGATGCAGAGGGTTTGTTTTATAGAATCCAGATTGCTGCATTTAACGGCAAAGTCGAAAACGATATGATAAAAGGAATGAAACCAATATTTTGGGAAGCTATTCCTAATTCTGCTTTAGTTCGATACATTGTTGGCAATTTTTACAAGTTTGATGATGCTAGAAACACTTTGCCAAATGTGCAAGCAATGGGCTATGCAGACGCTTTTATTGTTGCTTATTATAACGGACAACGGATTGCAATTTATGAAGCACGTACAATCGAAGAACGCAAAGCTCAAATTGAAACAGAATTACTTATAACTGATAATAAACAAGAAAATGGAGATGAATTAGCTGACAATTTAAAAACTCGAAATCTAACAGAAACATCAGGAGTTTTCTTCTGTATTCAAATCGGAGTTTATGCAACACAAATAGGGTCGGAGAGGCTTTATGGTTTGGAACCCATAATGTATCATAATTATGCGGGTAATTTTGTGCGACACACTTTTGGACGATACTACGATATTAATACTGCAATAAATGAGCAAAATAAAATTAGGCGTCTTGGTATTACAGATGCTTTTGTTATTGCTTATCGTGATGGAGAAAAAATTGGTGTTAATGATGCACAAAATCTTTTAACAAATGTTGAAACTCCTCAAGACGTAATCACACTTAATATTCCAGATAATCAAATTCCAATAATTCAACAAGCTGAACAACCCGAACCTCTAATAGTTGAAAACCTTGATCTTGATGAAGAAGAAACGGTAGATATAAATGCTGCTCCGCTTGTAGAGTATTATATTCAGATTGGCGTTTTTAAAAGTGATGTAAACACATTTATTCGTGATTCATTTAGACGAATTGCTGGCAATAATCAGTTAGTTAGGTTAACCAATAACAATCTTACGCTGTATCGGATAGGAATATTTCCCAATTATTTGGATGCACAAGCTGAACTAAATAATATAATCGCTGCTGGAATAAAAGATGCTTTTATTGTTGCCTATGTTAATGGAAAGCGAATTGATGTTACACGTACTCGTATGTTAAATTAGCATATAGTGTTTTTTTGAGCATGGAAGCGTCAAAATGTGTCAATAATATAAATTTTCAGTCTTATTTTATAATTAATCGAAAATTAAAAGTTTATAAATGCTTTGTAATGGAATAATACGTATTTTTGTAATATATGAAAGAAAATCAAAATATAAAAAAGCCTTTCAAAAAGGAAGATATTGGTATTAATAAAGACAGACACCTTATGCTGTACAATGATAATACCAATACATTTGAATATGTTATTAGTTGCCTTATCGAAGTTTGCGACCACGACATTATTCAGGCTGAGCAATGTGCCTTTATTACACACCATAAAGGAAAATGTGATATAAAAAAAGGTGATTACAAATCATTGAAACCTATGCGAAGTACATTAATTGATAAAGGACTTAAAGTTACAATTGATTAAGATAATCCGAACGACTAAAATTAGATTTTATAAAAAAACGGGATGCTAATTTAGTATCCCGTTTTTTATATTTTGTTTTAAAGAATTTAAGCTGAGCATACCAGTAAACCCGAAACCCGAAACCCGAAACCCAAAACCTATCTAGTTAATACGATATTTTTTTCTTCAATTATTTTGCGAAGGTTAATAAGAGCATAGCGCATTCTACCGAGTGCTGTGTTAATGCTTACATCGGTTTGTTCGGCAATATCTTTAAAGCTCATCCCTCCGTAGTGACGCATCATAATTATCTGTTTTTGTTCTTCGGGTAGAAACTCTATTAGCATACGAACATCGTTTATTATTTGATCTCCGACTATTCGATCCTCGATATTTTCATCCGAAAACTTTTCATTGTTAAATAAATCCACTTCGTGATTGTCGTTTGAACAAGTGTTTAAGTTTTTCTCTTTTCTAAAATAATCAATTGTTATATTATGAGCAATTCTTATTACCCAGCTAATAAACTTACCTTTATCAGTATAAGTACCCGCTTTTAACGAATTTATAACCTTTATAAACGTTTCCTGAAATAAATCGTCAGCGACATGTGTGTTTTTTACGGTAATAAGAATGTAAGAATAAACTTTTTGTTTATGACGTGAAATAAGAACTTCCATACATCTTTTCTCACCCTTAATGAATCTCTCAATCAATTCCTGATCAGCACTTTTTTGCAAATTCATAACTATTTTATTTAGAGTTACAGGGTAAAAGTTTTATCGATATATGGTCTCCTTTCTTGTTTTGTTTATAATCATTGTTACGTAGAACAACAAATTTTGTTCCACAAAGTTATACTTTTTTTTAATAATAGCAAAAAAAAGTAATTATTTAAAGTGTAAATCTTAACTATTGACTATTATTAACCATTTTGAAAATCAAAAACATTATATTTGCAAAGCATCTAAATAATTAAAACTAAAAAGAATCAATGAGAAAGTTACTTGTTATTGTAGTATTATTTCAAAGTTTTATTGGTTTTTCACAAGAAAACCTCAATAATTTTTCAAAAGAAAAGTTTAACGACAATTGGAAGTTTGAACGATTTGGACAACATCCTGAAAAGCCAGGGAAAATAATTGTTGAGCTAGAAGGTTTGGAAAAAGCAGCTTTTGACGATAGTAATTGGAGAACTTTAAACCTGCCACATGATTGGGGCATTGAAGGACCATTTCGTGATGATTTAGTGAATGAAACTGGATTACTTCCGTGGCAAGGAATTGGTTGGTATCGCAAAAGTTTTGTTGTTGAGGAAAACGAAAAAGATAAGCAGATATTTATTGATTTTGATGGAGCAATGGCAAATGCAAAAGTTTGGCTCAATGGACAATTTGTTGGTGAATGGCCTTATGGCTATACTTCTTTTAGATTTAATCTCACTCCATATATCCAGTTTGGAAAAAAGAATATTATTGCGGTAAGACTTGATACTGAGAAGTTAGGTTCTCGCTGGTATCCTGGAGCTGGAATATATAGAAATGTATGGTTGACAAAAACAAATTCCGTACATATCGATCATTGGGGTGTTTATTTAACTACGCCAAAAATTACAGAAGAAGAGGCTATGATTGATTTGCAAGTGAATCTTAAAAATAGCCGCAATAATACTTCAGATGTTAAAATTAAGGCGGTTGTGTATAATGCAGATAATCATAAAGTTGCAGAATCAAAAAAGATAGAAACTACCTTATCAGCTCAATCATTAAAAACATTAGGAATTGAGATTATAGTTGAAAACCCCTTATTGTGGAGCATTGAGAATCCATATTTGTATAAAGCCATAACTTCTGTTTATGAGGGGGATAAGCTTACACATGAAGAAACTATGAATTTTGGTTTTAGGACTATTGAGTTTACAGCAGATAAAGGCTTTTTATTAAATGGCAAAAGTGTTGAAATTAAAGGTGTTTGTAATCACCATGATTTAGGGCCTTTAGGTGGAAAATTTAATACAAGAGCTGCCGAACGTCAATTAGAGATTTTGCAAGAGATGGGCTGCAATTCTATCAGAACAAGTCATAATCCTCCCGCTCCCGAATTATTAGATTTATGTGATAAAATGGGGTTTCTTGTGCAAGTAGAAGCTTTTGATACTTGGCAAACCAAAAAAAAAGAAAATGATTACAGTATTCATTTTGATGATTGGCATGTTGAAGATTTAAAAGCCATGGTTCTTAGAGATAGAAATCATCCATCAGTTTTTATGTGGAGTATTGGCAACGAAATTCCCGATCAACACAAACCAGCTTTAGCTCAAAGATTGGTGAATACTATTCATATTTTAGATCATACTCGCCCTGTTACGTCTGGTTGCAATTGGCCTGTTTCTGCATATAATGGTTTTTTGGATGCTCTTGATGTTTTTGGATATAATTACAATCATTGGTCTTACGAGAAGTTTTTTAGCGACTCCACTTTATTGCATGTTCCATTTGTTGCAAATGAAACAACCTCTTGTTTAAGTTCACGAGGCGAGTATTTTTTTCCTGTTGTAAATGGACCTGCTGATGATAACTTGCCAGGAAAAGGGATATGTCACATGTCATCTTATGATATGCAATATCCGGGCTGGGGTTTATCTCCCGATATGCAGTTTAAATATAATGAGCAATATCCACGAATAATGGGAGAGTACGTATGGACAGGATTTGATTATTTGGGCGAACCAACTCCGTATTTTAGAGATATTACTGACTTAGCTACTTACACAGATTCTGCCGAAATAGCCGCATTAAGAAAGCGTTTAGATGAGATTGGTGCTGACGAACTCCCTTCGCGAAGCAGTTATTTTGGAATAATAGATTTATGTGGTTTCAAAAAAGACCGTTTCTATATTTATCAAGCAAGATGGAGACCTGATTTTCCTATGGCTCACATTTTACCTCACTGGAATTGGCCAGAAAGAATTGGCAAAAATGTTCCTGTTCATGTTTATACTTCAGGCAATGAGGCTGAATTGTTTCTTAATGGAAAATCCCTTGGAAAAAGAAAAAAAGGAGAGTTTGAATATCGTATTCAGTGGGATGATATTGTTTATCAGCCAGGTGAGCTAAAAGTTAAAGTTTGGAAAGATGGAAAAGAATGGGCAGAAGATATTATGAAAACCGCATCGAAAGCATCGAAAATAGAACTTGAAATTGATAGAAAAACAATAATTGCGGACGGCGAAGACTTAGTTTTTGTAACAGTTAATATCTTAGATAAAAATAATCTCTTTGTTCCAAGGGCAGACAATATGATAAATTTTGAAATCGAGGGACCAGGCGAAATTATTGCTGTTGGTAATGGAGACCCAACATGTCATGAGCCATTTATTGCAAATAAGCATAGTGCTTTTAATGGAAAATGTCTTGCAATTATTCGTAGTACAAAACAAGAAGGAACAATCAAATTAAAAGCTAATGCCAAAGGATTAACAGCTAACAGTGTAGAAATTGAGGTGGTAAAAGAATAGAGTTTTTACGAACAATACTTATAAAATAATAAAAAAATGAAAAAACAAATTCTGCTTGTTGCAATTAATCTTATCCTTTGTTTTAGCATGTACGGACAAGTTAAACTTATTCCAACACCTCAATATGTTGAACTTAAAAGCTCAAGTTTTGAGATAGATGAGAACACTAAAATTTTAGTCGATAATTTAGATGAGTTTTATGTAAAGCAGCTTTCAAATTGTGTAAAAGATGAGTTGGGCATTAATCTTAAAAAAGTAAAGAAATCAAAAAGCAATCATATTGAATTTATAAAAACAGCTAATGAAGAAGATTTTAAGAATTTATTTCGACAGATTAATTTAAAAACAGATTACAAGTCAGATTTAGAAGCATATATCTTAAATATTACTCCAAAATCTATTCAAATTTTTGCTCAAACAGATGCAGGGATTTTTTATGGTTTACAAACTCTTAAGCAAATTATTGTAACAAACAGAGATGAAAACAAAATACCATGTCTCGTAATTTATGATTTTCCAGATATTCCTATTAGAGCTTGGCAGGATGATATTAGTAGAGGACCAATCCCCACAATGGAAACCCTTAAGGAGCAAATCAGAAAAATGTCGGCTTATAAATTAAACTATTTTACGCTGTATATTGAGCATGTTTATAAATTAAAGAAGCATCCTGGAATTGCTCCCGAAGATGGAATTACCAAAGCTCAAATTGAGGAATTGAGTAAGTACGCAAAAAAATATCATGTAAATTTAATTGCAAGTTACCAGTCATTTGGGCACATGGAAAAAACTCTATCACACCCAAGATACAGCCATTTGGCTGAAAATAAGCATATTATATCACCAGCAATGGAGGAGTCTTATGATTTTCTTAGAGATGTTTATGAGGAGATAGTTCCAGCTTTTAGTAGCGAATATTTTAATATTAATTGCGACGAAACTGATGGTCTTGGACAAGGAAAATCAAAGTCTATGCTTGATAGTATTGGTGTTGATGGCGTTTACTTGTATCATATCAATCGACTAAATAATTTATTAAAGAAATATGATAATAAAATATTGATGTGGGGTGATATTATTTCCAATCATCCGCATATAATTAACCAGTTGCCAAAGGATATTACTGTAATTGTCTGGGCCTATCATACTGCAGAAAATTTTGAATATGCAATTACGCCAATATCAAATACTGGTATTAATTTTTGGGTCGCTCCGGGAGTAAATTGTTGGTCAAATATATTTCCTGATCATCGCAGCACCGAAATAAATGTTTTCAATCTTATTCGAGATGGATTAAAGTACAATGCAACTGGGGTATTAAATACAAGTTGGGATGATGATGGATTAAACTTTTTTCAGAATAATTGGCATGGCTTTATTTGGGGTGCAGAACTTAGTTGGAATGCACCGTCACTCGATTTATCTGCAGAACTTTCAAATGCAGAAAGAACAAGCAGATATAATGCTTTTAATGATGCTTTTAATGAATTATTTTATGGATTAAAGGAAGATAATATTAATGCTTGCATTATTGAATTTGCTCATTTACACAATTCAGATGTGAGAGATATCTTAAAAAACACGAGATTTTTTGAGCCAATTTTTCCAATCCATTTAGAATATATTTCCAATCAAAGTAGAGACGCTAATATGCAGATGTTAAACAAGTTAGATGCTTTAATTAAAAAAGTTGAAACCATTTCCAAAAAAGATATAAAAAATAAAAATACAATTGATTATTTTACTTTTGCAATCCAACAAGTGCATTTCACTTTAAATAAAAACTTATTTCGCATTAAGCTTTATGATTATATAAATAGTAAAAATGAAGTAAATATTCTGGATTTAAAGGCTGAACTTAAGGTACTTACTAAAGAACTTGAGCTTTTAAAAGCAGAATACACAAACTTATGGAATAGAGAAAATCGACTGTATTGGTTGGATAGAAATCTTGAAAAATATGATGCGTTAATTAGTGAATTAAATAATCTTGAGGCATACTGTATTATTTCACCATGCGACAATATCTCTGAAAAAGGAAGGGCTGTTTCAATGCGTACTTTATTTGGAAATTTGCCTATTTATTATTCCATTAATCAAGATACTGTTGGCGACTTTTCTGCAAAATATTCCGATACAATTTATGTTTCTAAGGATGTCTCAATAAAAGCTCGTGCAATCAATAATAATAAGGTTTATGGCATTTCTGAATGCAATCTTATTTACCATAAAGGGATAGGAAAACTTCATGCTTTAAATTCGGAGTATAGTACTTATCACCCAAGTTATGATGGCGGTGGAATTAACGCTTTGTTGGATGGAAAACAAGGAGATACCTTAAGCATAAGAAATGGCAGGTGGCAAGGTTTTGGAGGACAAGACATTGACTTAGAAATCGATTTGCGAGGAATTGAAACTTTGAACTCTATTTCAATGGGTTTTTTTCAAAATACTTACGATTGGGTAATTTTCCCCAAGCAAGTTGAGATTTATGTCAAGAATGATTTACACGAAAAATATCATTTGCTGACAACGATTTTAGGCAAAACTCCACCTGAGAAACGTGGAAATCTAAAAGAAGTTTATTCTGCCGATTTTGATAATATCCAAACCCGATACATAAAGATTATTGCCCGATATTTTGGAAAATTGCCCAAATGGCATAATGCTGGATCGAGTTATGATGCTATGATATTTGCTGATGAAATTATAATTAGATAGCATCTGTCCGTATTGCTCGATAGCTTCGTTATTACACGTTTTGCTTGCTCAGATTTATAATCCAACATATCTCGTCACGTTATCAAGTTATTTCAACCAAGGATACCAATCTGTTATTATTGTGTCGCAATTAAAAAAAACTCAAAAAAACTTGCTATTTAAAAAAATACCTTTATCTTTGTATTATACAAGTTGATTAATACTATTTGATTATGACAAAAGACATACTACTTGATTTGCTATCTTCTTGGGAGGAAACATACAAAAAAGGACAACTTACTTTATGGATATTTCTTGCATTAAAGGATGGGCAAAAATATGTTGACGAAATCAAAGAATTTATTGAAACTAAATCCCAAAACACTATCAGTTGTGAGGAACAGAGCCTGTATAGGAACCTTCGAAAATATGAACATATTGACGTAGTAGCCTTTGAAAACAAAAAAGGGAATAAAGGACCTGACAGAAAATATTACTTCTTGACCAAAATGGGAAATGATCTACTTGAAATATTTATCGAAAGAAATATAAAACTATTCTTCTCTCAAGAAATCAATAATCTTTTAAAAAAATAATTAAATATGAAAACATTAATTACGCCGAATTTAATAAAGTTCACGTTAGCAACATTGGTACTTACAGTAATATTCCGAATAGGTTTAAGCACATCAATAACGAATCAAATGCTTCTCCCAATAATTATGTCCGCAGTTGTTTATGCAATTCTAATGTGGCTTAATGGCTATTACTTTGGCAAAAAAGAACATGAATATCTTCCAATTTATGATATTGGCTTTAGATTTCATCTTGCAACTTTTTTTGGACATAATACTATATCTATATTGTGGTTTCTATTTGGTTTTGAATCCAAATATGAAAACATTAAAACAGTTTATCTCACAGCATTAATTTGGTCTGTATTTCTAATTACTCATTTAATTCTATATCTTGTCGCAAGAAAAACATCAATTAAGAATTTGAATAAGGATGACTTATTTGAATAAAAAAAGCACCTCAGCATAATAATTACTCCGTTACCGTAGGATTGTATTGTGCTGTAAAACTAAGTTTCCAAACACGACGATAAAATCATGTTCGAGAACCACGACGATAGAACCGAGAACAAACATAGGCGGCTCAAGTTTCGGCGAAAGCCGAAATGTCTCGAAGCCACCGTTCACCTAAAGCATCCTTAATCCCATTTCTATACACTCTTTTCTATAAATCTCAAACCTATCAGCATCACTTGGAATTTCAAGAAATCTCCCAGATTTTACTTCTGCTAAAAAATCTCTAATTTCATTATCACAATCAAATGTAAAACCAGCATTCTCCGTTTTTAAGAAATAATTGGTATTGCCAATATTTAATATTTTGGAGTTTTTTGATGGCGTCTTTGAAACAGAAAATGTATTATATTCTAATTTATTATTTTGGATTTTACGCACAAATCCATTCTCTGTAATATTATCAGGACTTACCCCTGCCCTATTTGCAAGTATCGTACGAAATCCCGCTTTTTGAAATCTATATTTATAATAAAACGAGCAGTAATTTACACCAATATCCATAGAATTTTCCTTGGCATATTTCAAGATTTTTAGTGCTGTAATTTCAGACTCAAGTACAATTGGTCGTTCAGCGTTAATATATGTGTAGTTGCGTTGAAACAAGTAAGGTGCATTATAGTTTGTTAATCTAAGTTGATGCAAATTTAGGTTTGACACACCTAATAATTCCAAGGGTTTTAATAATTTCTGAAGCATTAGTGTTTTTTCAGGAATTGCTGGAATTTCGACAGTAATATTTGGAATTAATCCCGATGCAAATTTGATTTTATCAGTATTGTAATTTGTTGCACCTATATCAAACCTAATTTCATCAAGTCCAGCATCTGCAAGTTTGGACATTTTCTCTTTATCAGCTAAAATTCCATTTGTATAAATCCAGATATATATGTCGGGGCAAATTTTACGAACTGTCTTAAGATATTCAAGAGTTTTGTCAAAAAACAGCAATGGCTCGCCACCGCTAAACGCAACACCTTTAAAGCCAAAATCTTTTACATACTCTGCATACTCATCTGCCGACGAAAAATCAAGACCTTGACTTGTCGGAATTGCATCTTGTTCTTGCGAAACAGGACAATAAAAACAACTAGCATTACAGTTGTTGGTAATAAACAAACACGACCATTTTCCTTCTCCACAAAGTTTACACCCAGGCGATATTGACCGATAATATGGTTTTGTATGCTTAAAAAGTGAACTATTATTGCTTTCCAAAACAAGTGAGTTTCTTTCTTCTATCAATGACGTATCACGATAAAAATTAAGCCAATTTATCTCCCGAAATTCAGCAAAATCAAGTCTGTTCTTATTATTCAGACCATTTAGATACAAGTCGAATGCATCCATAATATTTTAATTGTGTTAATTTAAAATTTAGAAAAGTCAAATAAACTCCCCTGACATATCAAATTTCAGAGAATATCACAAGACAAAGAAGGGATATTTTGCGTCTTAAATATTCAGAAACAGTTTTTGATAGCAGATGTAATTTGCTCATTAATAAAAGTATATGCAGCAAAAGTACGCATTAATTCGACACAAAAACAAAATATTTACAGTTGTGGTTTTTTTGGCAATTCCCAATTTATCTCTTCTATCCCTTTTGATTTAAGATATTCATTAGTTTTAGAAAAATGCTTACAGCCAAAAAAACTTTTATAAGCACCTAAAGGTGAAGGGTGAGAAGCTTTAAGGACTAAATGCTTAGATTGGTCAATTAGTATTTCCTTAGTTTTAGCGAAGTTTCCCCAAAGTAAAAAAACGAGATTATTTTGTTTTTGGCTAAGTATTGATATGACGCTATCGGTAAAACTCTCCCAGCCTTTTTTCTGATGCGAACCTGCGGCATGAGTACGAACAGACAGAGTAGCATTAATTAAAAACACTCCTTGTTTTGCCCAAGTTTCCAAATTTCCATGATGAGGGATCTCAAAACCTATATCTGTATTAAGCTCTTTATAAATATTTACCAAAGATGGCGGAATTTTCACTCCAAAAGGAACAGAAAAGCACAAACCATGAGCTTGCCCCTGCCCATGATACGGATCTTGACCAATAATAACAAGTTTTACCTTATCAAAAGGAGTAAAATCAAAAGCTGCAAACATTTGAGTTGTAGGAGGGAAAACCTCGTGTTTGGAACGCTCTTCTACAATAAAATCATTTAATTTAATAAAATAATCTTTCTTAAACTCATCTGCTAACTGATTATACCATGATTTTTCAATTTGTACAGTTTGTCTAGTCATATTACAATATGAAATTAAAAATATTACTCAAATATTTTTTGCAAATCCTCAATTTGTACTGGTTTTTCATTAGTTATATAAACGTTATCACGTAAGAATCCACCATATTGATTAATTTCCTCAACAATTTCTTGTATTAAATCAATCAGATTTACATATAATGGGACTAAAACAGTACACAGCGTAAACCCTTTCACAAACTCAGCTTTTTCAATTTCTCCTTCATGCTTTTTTAAGAAATAATCGATTTCACCTTTAACAATATTTTTTTGGTATTCGTTGTAAACACCCTCAACAGAGACAAAAGCAAAAACATATCTCAGTTTATGCCCTCTTCCACCTAAACCAGAGGCTATATAGATTTTAGATTCCTCTAAAAGTCGAGACTCAAGGAGCATTCTTCCCTGCTGACAAGCAAGGAACGCCCATGTTTTAATATCTTCAGTAGCATTTTGTAAATAAACCTCAAGTAATCTAAAACTTTCAACTTCGCCAGCTGTTGTAAGCATTGCAAGAATATCTTTTTTTCTTTCTATTGCAGTTTCTTCACAAACCAATTCATTATGCAATGCTTTAATATCAAAATCCTCTTCAATATCCGACACCCTTTGCAGAGCCTCAAAAAACTCTATCTGGATCTCTGAATCAACGCTGGTTTCAATTATCTGAATATTATCAGGATCTTGCAATGCAATTTCCCTCATTTTCTCCAGCATATCTTCTTGATTATTTTTTTTCATTATCTGCACATTAATATATGACAACAAAGGTAGTTATTATTTAATTACTACAAAAAAAGACAAGCTAGAGGGAATATCAAACAACGCTTCATTGTAAGCTATAAATTTATCTCTAAAAGCCCAAATATTTGACTAAAATTCAGAACTGCTAACCCAGGCTTGATTAAGAGTTACTCCGACGCTTTTTGGCGTATTTAATTAATACCCTGTTTTTGCAAAAAAAAGTTTTCATCAATTCTGCATACTTTATTATTTTACAAACCCTTAATCGTCAAAACACACTCTAATTCAGCTTTGGATTAAATTGATATCAGACATTTGAATTTAAGCATTTAAAAAAATGATGCTAAAGCAAGTGGGAGGAATAATAGTTATTACAGTTGGCTGAAGCCAACTGTAATAAATAATTTTATATTAGTAAATTATTTACTGGCAGGAATATGGGTTGATTTTTTTTTCGGCAATTTAAGGTTAATCTTCCAATTTGAGGATTGCTGATTTGCGAACATATCAGGGTTCTAAAACTTAAAATACAAAGTATATAATAACAAAAAGCAGTCTCTAAAAAGAAACTGCTTTATTATTTACTATGAAAACATTTTTATTTGGGAGGAGTGTCTTCGACTTTAAGAATCGTACCTGTAAAAAACAAGTCTTCGCCTGCCAGCGGATGATTAAAATCTATAATCAGAAAGTCCTCTGTTATATCATCAACTATGCCGTCAAAAACATTTCCTTCTTCATCTTCCATTGGAACATAATCGCCAATCTCAGGCAAAACGCTATCGTCTTCCTCAAGAAACACATTTTTAGGAAACTCAGCATAAGCCTCTTCGTCCTCGTCTCCATAAGCTTCCTCTTTGGTTAAACTAAATTTGAAACTATCACCGGCTTTAAGTCCGATAAGCTTTTCCTCAAACGTTTCGAGCATTTCTTCGTTTCCGCAAAGAAAAACCGCTGGTTCATCACTTTTTATGGACTCTATAAGTTCGCCATCAAAAGCATCAACAAACAAGTCATATTCAAGTGTTACAAGAGTTCCGTTTTTAATTTCCATGTTATAATTTTTATAAAATTTTATAAATGTAATAATACATCAAAAATTAGAAGATACAAAATTAAAACATGAAAATAAATTAGTTCTATGTCTTGTCGAAATGTGAAGACTGTTACAAATTACAGACTGCCCATAACTGGTTATACTCCGAATCCCTTTCAACAGGTTGAAAGCCATGACTTTTAATTAGCTTACGCATTTGGGGTTCTGTCATCTCAGGTTTTTGTTCGCTACTGCCAGCCATCGAGTATATTTTTGTCGAATCACTAATTGTGCCATCCATATCATCAACACCAAAAGACAAACTTAAGGCTGCATTCTCCTTACCAGTCATGGGCCAGTATGCTTTAATATGTGGGATATTATTCAAAAATATTCTGGCAATTGCATACGTTTTTATTTCTTCCATCAAACTTATTTCGTGTTCGATATTTAATCTGTTGCCATAAGTTTTATATTTCAAGGGAATAAAACAATTAAAACCACCTGTTATATTCTGCAGATCTCGAATTCTTGCCATGTGCAAAATTCTATCTTCAAGATTTTCGATATGTCCGTAAAGCATTGTACAATTACTTGACAAACCAAGATTATGTGCGGTTCTATGAACATGTAACCATGTTTCGGAATTAGTTTTTTCAGGACATATTTTACTTCTTATGCGGTCATCTAAAATTTCTGCTCCGCCCCCAGCAAGCGAGTTTAAACCACTATTTTTCAGAATTTTAAGTATGTCTGTTACACTCATTTTATCCATTTTTGCAAAGTATTCGATTTCTACTGCCGTAAAAGCTTTGATATGTATTTTTGGAAAATTCTTTTTTATCTCTCCAAAAAGCTCACAATAAAATTTAGTAAATTTTTCAGGATGCAATCCGCCAGTTATGTGAATTTCGGTTAAATTTTCGTCTTTTTTACTATTCAAAATTTTTAGAACATCAGAAATTTCGAGATCCCAACAATCTGGCATACCTTTTTCTCGATAAAATGAACAGAACTTACATTTATTTACACAACGATTGCTAATTTCAACATGAGTATTTTTGTTATAAAAGGTTTTTTTGCCAAATTTTTTATTCCTTATTTTATCAGCCAAGAAAGCACAAAACGAAAAATCTGAATTCTCAAACAGGTATATACCTTCCTCAACATTAATTGGTTCATCTCTATAAACTTTTTCAACTATCCCTTGCTCAATAGAACCTATATTCTTAAACATTTCATTCATATTGGCAAATATAAGCAGTGTTTTTGTTACTTTTGCCATATAAAGAAAAAAAACGAATGAAAAACATAAAAAACAAATATTTACTAATACCCTTATTAGTATTTATAGGGCTGAGCATCCTTTTTAGCAGTATTAATTACATAGAGAACGAAGGCTTTAATCCCACTGACGAAGGTGTTATTCTATCGCAATCGTGGCGAATAATTAATGGCGAAATTGCTCATACTGATTTTATTTCTATCAGGCCAGTTGCAAGTGCATATTTACATAGTTTAAATTTTTTAATTCCTGGTCCGGTGGTCGAAAATGCAAGAATATTTGCATTATTTCAATATTTTATAATCGCCTTAGCTATGAGTATTATGTGTTTTCGGACATTAGAGCGGATTAATAAAAAGAAATACCACTTTACATATTTTTTCGCATTGCTAATTGCAGGTCTTACAGTCACGATTTTAAATTACAATCTATATTCCTGGACAACAATAGATGCGGTATTTTGGTCTGTTATAGCACTTCCTTTACTTTTCTCGAAGAATAAATGGAAAATTGCTGTTGGTTTATTACTCACTTCACTTGCAGCTTTATCAAGACAGACATTTGCCGTAATAACACTAACAGGTTTCTTATATATCGTTTACCAAAACCGTCGTGAATTTGTGAAATTCATTCCGGTTTTTATTATTGGTGCACTTCCTTTTTTAGCTTATTTCATTATGTTGATGTCATCTAATGGGCTTTCTGAGTTTATCAGTCAAATGACAGGACGCACCGAGTTTTTTCAAACCGCTATATTACAATTCGCTAAAAAGTTTGCTTTAGGAATAACATCAGCACTAAATATTGCTTGTCTTTTTATTTGTGCATTGCTATACTTTAAAAGAAAGTCGACATTTAGGAAAATGTTTATCACTAAAGGCTACCATTCTTTAATTTCAGTTATATACTTATTTTTCACAATTGCTATTACAGTAAGACATTTTATACTTCCCGAGATTGACATATACAGCCTTCCTTTCGACTTATTCTTTATGACAGCATTTTTTACGATTTTTCATCACCTACTAAATCCTGATAATTTGGCATTAAGAAAAATATCAATCGCCGCTTTAATCATTGCGTGGACTTCGTCTATTTCTCTTGGTGACAATTCACCTGTTTTTGCTGCTGGGATACTATTTATTTCACTTACGATTATGTGCTTTGATGTTATCTTAGCATACCCCTCAACACTGACAAAACCCGTTACAAATAAGTACTTACTAATTGTGCTATCTATTGTTATTTTTGGATTTGGTTTATATAGTCAGCCTCGCATTAATTACAGAGATACTGCGTCCGACGAATTTGTATCAGGTTTAGGACTGTCCTCAGAAGAGTTTGGAGATATAAGAGCCAACCGGCATGTAGTAGCATATTACAACGAGTTATCGGATATATTTTATGAATTAGATAATGCAATCGATAATACCGTAGTTTTCCCTCACAATGCAATGTTTTATACAGTTATGAAAACAAGAAACCCTGCACCAGTAGATTGGCTAATAGCAAATGAATATATTGGTCAAGAAAGGAGAATAACAAGAGATTTGAATAATATGATAAACACAAAAAAAACATATTTCATAGTTGATAAAATTGATACCCGAACAATCCAAAACGGGATTAAGCCTCGCAACTATTCCAAAGATATTGTTTTTGATTTTATAATAGCTAACTGTAATGTTTTAGAAATAGATTCAGATTTTTTTACTGTATATATATCTAAGTCATTGTAATGAGATAAACTATCCATTTTGACACGCTCTTTTACCCTTTTTCTGTGTTGCAAATTTTACATTGCGATGCACTGCGATGTGCTGCGTTGTGCTGAGCTTGTCGAAGTAAGCCTACCGAAGTAAGTTTGCCAGCACTGCGATGTACTGAGCCTACGGAAGTGAGCAAGCTATTTGCTGCTATTTGCACCTTGAGAAAAAAAAGTATCTTCGTCAATTCTGGACACTTTATTTCATTACAACGCCTAAATAAAAAACGCTCCCACAAATAGGAGCGTTTCAGAATTACAAAAATGAGTAATTACTATGCGTGTTTTTGTTCGAATTCTTTCATTACGCTAACAAGATCTTTAACATCTTCCATTGTACAAGCGTTATAAGTAGAAGCTCTAAACCCACCTACTGATCTGTGTCCCTTAATTCCAACACAATCTTTGCTATCAGCAAAAGCAATAAATTCGGCTTCGAGACCTTTATACTTATCTTCCATTATGAAAACGATATTCATTCTGGATCTATCTTCTTTAACAACAGGCGACTTAAACATTTTGCTACTATCAATAGCCTCATATATCATATTGGCTCTATCATCAGCAAGTTTGTTCATTGCGATCAAACCTCCCGATTCTTTAACCCAAAGAAGAGTTTCACGAATAGCAAAAATATTAACAACTGGAGGAGTATTAAACATAGAGCCACTATCAATATGAGTGCTGTATTTTAACATTGCGGGTATTGGTCTATCAACCACTTTGTTGAGATAATCGTTATTAATGATTACAAAAGTAGCACCAGCTGGTCCCATATTTTTTTGAGCTCCACCATAAACCATTGCATATTTTGTAAAATCAACAGGACGGCTTAAAATATCTGATGACATATCAGCAATTAAAGGAGCATCAAAAGACCAATCTTCAAAAATTTCGGTTCCACGAATAGTATTATTTGTTGTAATATGTACATAATCTACATCTGAAGGCACTTTAAAGTTTTTAGGGATATAGGTAAAATCTTTATCTTTTGAACTCACAACTTCAACTTCTCCCCACAATTTAGCTTCTGCAATAGCTTTTGTTGACCATGTTCCTGTATCAAGATAAAACGCTTTCTTTTTCATAAAGTTATAAGGAATCATGCAAAATTGCAAACTAGCACCACCTCCTAAAAATAAAACTGAATAATTTTCAGGAATATTGAGAACCTCTTTCATCAATTCAACTGTATTATCCATAACAGCCTGGAAATCTTTTCCTCGGTGCGAAACTTCAAGAATTGATTGACCACTGTTATTAAACTCTAATATTGCTTTTGAAGTATTCTCCAAAGTTCTGTCCGATAATTTGCAAGGACCTGCATTAAAAATGTGCTTTCTCATAATTTTTGTTTTTATAATATTAAACTTATTTCCTAAATAACAAATGTAGTAAACATTTTTTGAAACTAATTATTTTCTTTTATGTTCTACATCACTAAAGTAAAGCAAAAAATGTTTTTCGCAATTTTGGAGAAGGTTTGTGATTTGGTTCTCAGTTCGCAGTTCTGTTCTTGTTATCTGGATTACTGAATCACAGAATCACTTGATAACTAGATAACAGAATCACTTGATAACAGAATCACAGCCCCCCGCTTTCTATATTGTTTTTGGGCTAAATAGCTTAACTAATTTGCCAGTGTCAGGTTCAATGTCGTCCCATTTATAAAAGTCGAATTTAATGTGAGCGACTCCCGATGTAGGTAAGTCCTCTATATTTTCGCTTGCAATCAGATTAACAAAACCAGTTGCCCCAGGATTATGGCTTACAACAAATATATGCGTAACTTTCGGACTCTGCTTAATAAGGACTTCAATATACTCTGAAATACTGCATAAATAAAGATCATCTACATATTTTATCCTATCAACTGGATAGTTTGTTTTCTCCGCAATAATTTCAGCAGTTTGTGTAGCTCTAATGGCTGGACTCGAAATAATTAAATCTGGTTTGGGCAGGTTTTGAGCTAGATATTCGCCCATACGTGGTGCATCCTTTTCGCCCTTTGCACTCAAAGGACGGTCAAAATCATACAAATCATTATCCCAATCTGATTTTGCATGACGAATCATTGTTAAAAGTTTCATTTTTGGTTTTAAATTATTATGCTATCTTATTATTCATTTTGTATTTAAAGTGCAATTTTAAAAAAAAAATTGATATAAAGCTTAAAAAAAAGCTTTTTTTAACTAATAAGCGATCCGTTACTGCAAAAAGCATCAGGATTTACAAATTTAAGGCTACCATCACTATCCTGAGCCATCAAAACCATTCCATTTGATTCAATGCCTCTTAACTGCCGAGGAGCAAGATTTACAAGCACACAAACTTGTTTTCCAATAATGTCTTCAGGCTTATAATATTTTGCAATGCCCGAGACTATTATACGTGTATCAATGCCAGTATCGACTTTAATTTTTAATAACTTATCGGTTTTGGGTACTTTTTCGGCTTCTATAATAGTAGCAATCCTAATATCTTGCTTGACAAAATCATCATAAGTGATTGTATCTTTTTGCGGAACAACTTGTGAATTTTGTTCTGTGTTCATTTCTTTAGTTTTGGCTAATTTTTCAATTTGTGCATTAATCACATCGTCTTCTATTTTTTCAAAAAGAAGTTCAGCTTTATTTATGGTATGTCCACTTTTTATCAAATCAAAATTATTTACATCCTCCCATGATGGCTTGTCTATATTAAGCATTCTCAGCAATTTATCTGATGTAAATGGTAAAAATGGCTCTGCTAAAACAGCCGAAAGTACACATAGCTGCAAAGAGTAGTATAAAATTGTTTTTACCCTTTCTTCGTCTGTTTTAATTAATTTCCATGGTTCAGTATCTGCCAAATATTTATTTCCCAAACGAGTAATGCTCATTGCATTTTTAAGTGCTTCACGAAATTTATAATTTTCAATATTTTTCTCAATATTGGTTTTAATAATCTTTAATTCGGCACGTATTTGTTTTTCATAGTCGGTTTCGGCACTTGGTATTGGAACAGAACCACCAAAGTATTTATGGGTAAGAACAAGTGTTCTATTTACAAAATTGCCCATTACTGCTACCAGTTCATTATTATTTTTTGCCTGAAAATCTCTCCAAGTAAAATCGTTGTCCTTAGTTTCAGGAGCATTAGCACACAATACGTATCTTAACGCATCTTGTTTGCCAGGAAACTCCTCAAGGTACTCATGCAACCATACAGCCCAATTACGAGAAGTAGATATTTTATCGCCTTCAAGATTTAAAAACTCATTAGCTGGCACATTATCAGGCAAAATATAAGAACCTTCGTGTCTTAGCATTGAAGGAAAAATAATGCAATGAAACACTATATTGTCTTTCCCAATAAAATGCACTAATTTAGTGTCTTTATCTTTCCAATATTTTTCCCAATCTGGAGTAAGTTCTTTTGTAGCAGAAATATATCCAATTGGAGCATCAAACCACACATAAAGCACTTTATCTTTCGCTTCCTCTAAGGGTACTTTTACTCCCCAATTCAAGTCTCTGGTAACCGCTCTCGGAAACAAGCCCGAATCGAGCCACGATTTGCACTGTCCGTAAACATTAGGTTTCCACTCGTTATGATCTTCGAGTATCCATTTTTTTAGTTCATCTTCATACTTATCTAGAGGAAGATACCAATGTTTCGTTTCTTTAAGTACAGGATTATTACCACTAATAACAGATCGCGGATTTATCAGTTCTTCGGCACTAAGACTTGAGCCACATTTTTCGCATTGGTCTCCATAAGCATCTTCGGCACCACATTTTGGGCAAGTTCCCATAATATAGCGATCAGCAAGAAATTGTTGCTCTACTTCGTCATAGAACTGCATGCTTGTTTTCTCGACAAATTCTCCTTTTTCATAAAGATTAGTAAAAAACTCTGCTGCTGTTTCGTGATGCACCTTATTACTAGTTCTGGAATAAATATCAAAACTAATTCCAAAGTCAGCAAAAGATTTTTTAATAGTAGTATGGTATCTATCAACAATTTCTTGAGGATGAACATTTTCTTTTTTAGCCTGCAAAGTAATTGGCACACCATGCTCATCAGAGCCTCCAATAAAAACAACATCTTTATTTTTGAGCCTAAGATATCTTGCATATATGTCGGCAGGAACATAAACTCCGGCAAGATGACCAATGTGTATTGGTCCGTTAGCATAAGGAAGAGCAGAAGTTACCGTATATCGTTTATAATCTTTCATTTTCAAGTACTTTTTTTTGCAAAGATAAAAAAAGACATAAGACCTTTAACTAAAAAAATTACAATCTTTAAATTTTAAAAACTCCTAACCCCATATCTGTTTATTCGTAAAATAAAGTTGTCGTATTTTGCTTTAAATTATGAATTGAAAATAACAGATTTCTCCTTGCGGTCGAAATGACTATTATTTGGTAGTGGTATAAGTCGGCGACACGTGAAGCACTAAATATAGATTAAATATAATTTGTCGCCGACTTTTACTCTTCTATTTTTATAGGTCATTTCGACCGCAGGGAAAAATCTGTTTAAATATAACTAAAAAGTCTTATTAAAACGGAAAAGTACTGCACTGCGATGCTTGGCGAAGTGATGAAGGATTTATCGGGTGCTTTGGTATCATTTTGTTTTTACCCAAGCATATTGCCAATTTTTATTCCAAAGTAAACTGTTCTAGGCGATATAGGTCCATATATGTATGCTGGGTCTCTGTCTATTCCAATATCAAAGTCTTTTTGATAAGAATTAAATATATTTTTGATTCCAGCAAATATTTGAAGTTTAGCTCCATTTAATTTAATATTATACTGTGCTTTAAAACCAAGATCTAAAAATGCTTCAGATACTCTTAATTCGCCAATTTCGGGATTTGATAGAGTTGTTCCAAAATATGGCACCAACATTTCACCAGTATAAGTACCAGTTGCCGATGCAGTAAAGTCTTTTATTGGGTTATAATCTAGTGTAAAAAAGCCATAATTGTCAGGAGTTCTAAAAAACCGTTTTTCATCAAACTCCTGTACTTCTTCATACTCACTGTGCTGCAGTGTAAAACCAGATCTCAAAACAATCTGAGTACCAGGGAACACACTTAATTCAAAATTTATCCCTTTTACTACTGCCCCCTCATCGGCATTTACTCTGGTATAAACGACCACTCCATTTAAATCTGGAGCTCCATACTCGTTAACAAACGGATTATTAAGAATAGTATAAAAACCCTCGGTAAGAAAGCTAATATTTATTTTTCCAAAATTTTTCTTAAAATCCAAAGAGCTACTAACACTATGACTTGTTTCTTGGTGCAAATCAGGATCGTTTCGGTGTATTACTTGTCTAGAGCCTGAGGTTTCAATATGTAAATCTTCGTCAAAAACTTGTGGAGCTCTAAAACCTTGCGAGTAGTTTACTCTAAGCTGTAGATTATCTGTTATATCAAACAAGACATTAGCTCGTGGGCTAAAAACTTGTCCGTCTTTTTTTTGATTCGCATCTTCTAAATTTGTAACCACATAATTATCAAATCTGGCACCAAGACTTACTCTAAACCTATTTAACTTTCTCTCATATTGGGCAAAAGTTCCACTTGTAACCAAACGTTGATTAGCAATTATAGTGCTTTGAGTAAAAGGAACATTAATAATTTCGCCATCCTCAATTAGTGCATTGTCATAATCGGCGTAACTCGGTTTTTGATCATTTAAAAATGAACCTGTACTTTCTATTCCTGCAACAAGATTTGATTTTCCTTGTCTCATCACATACTGTGTTCCTATCGAGTATGACAAATCTTTAGTTACACCATAATCTGCCAAGGAATAATTTGCACCATAATAACTATCTCTATGTATATGTTGTGCCGAAGCATAAATTGCAATTTGGTCTTGCTCTCTAACAAAGAGGTCGTAATTTACCGCCGCAGTATTTATATTATGCTCAACGGCTTCACAAATTGCAGTCTGGTGATACGGATTTTCAAAATCGCTCCCTCCTCTCCTTTTTTCGCTAATATTAAAATAATCTAATGTTATTTTAGACCGTGTTGAAAAACGATGGAAAATTCTCGTACCAAGTGTAGTGTTTTTCACCAGAGATTGCTCCGAAAAGCCGTCATTATTAGCATCATACGGCTGCTTATCTCTATGAAAGCCATAAACCGACATTCCTGTTTTGGAATCGGATGAAACCAAAGATGCATTAAGGTTTACGCTCAAGTCTAATGCGGGTTTACCAGAATTATTTATTCCTGTTCCAACAAATCCTGTATTTGTACCAAATTCATAAGAGTTTGTAATAGGATCTTTTAATATCATATTTACAGTACCTGCAATTGCATTGCTACCATATAAAGCCGATCCACCACCTCGCACAATTTCGACTCTTTCAATCATGTTTGCAGGAATAAGTTCAAGTCCATAAACTCCAGCAAGTCCACTAAAAATTGCTCGTGAATTTATAAGTACTTGTGAGTATGGGCCCTCCATTCCATTCATTCTTAATTGATTAAAACCACAATTTTGACAGTTATTTTCAACTCTCAGTCCAGAACAAAAGTTAAGTCCTTCACTAATAGTAACACTATTATTTGACTCAAGAGCTTTTGGTGTAAGAGTATTAACAATAACGGCCGATTCTTTTCGGTTTTTCTCATTCCTGTCTCCTGTTATTACTACTTCTTCAAGTCCCATTACGTCTTGCAAAAGTTCAAATTTTATTTCAATAGTTTTCCCTCTTACTATTGTTACCTCCTCTTCGCTTGATTTATAACCTAAAGCTTGTGCAATAAGAATATAATCGCCCTCGGGCATATTTATTAGTTGAAAATGACCGGTTTCATCAGTTGAAGTTCCAATAGTTGTGTTTTTTATCATTATATTGACAAACGGAATGTGCTCACCACAACACTCTACATGACCAATTATATGTGCGTCTGTCTGCTTTTGTGCATTCATTTGTATTCCCACAAATACAAATAATGCTAATATTATATATTTCATTTTTTATTTGATTTAATTTATTTTTACCTGTACTAAAGCTCTGTAATTTATGACAGGCAAAAAGGTGGGGGACGAATACTATATCCATCAATAACATCTTTTTTACATGGTTTATAAAAATAGAATCCAAAAAGATGTATTATTACAGGTATCAGAGCCTCAACAACTGCGAACACAATTAATAACATTGCTACAGAATCGAGAATCTGATATATTAAAATTTC
>CAYNKH010000004.1:0-27782 GCA_964397745.1 uncultured Bacteroidales bacterium
TTGGTATGACTTCCATTTACAGTGTTGAGGGAAAAAACATTCCATGCACTGTTATTGAAGCAGGACCTTGCGTTGTAACCCAAATAAAAACCAAAGAGGTTGATGGTTACAAAGCGGTTCAAATTGCTTTCGATGAGAAGAAGGAAAAGCATACGACCAAAGCAATGAAAGGTCACTTTGAGAAAGCCGGCACAACTCCTAAAAGAAAATTAGTCGAATTTAAAGATTTTGGACAAATTAAAAAAGGAGAAGAGTTTGCAGATGTCGAAGTAGGAGACCTTATCACAGTTGACATTTTCAGAGAAGGAGAATGGTGTGATATTAGTGGAACGTCTAAAGGTAAAGGGTTTCAAGGTGTTGTAAAACGTCATGGGTTTTCTGGTGTGGGCGATCAAACTCATGGTCAGCACAACAGACTTCGTGCTCCTGGATCTATAGGTGCAGCATCATGGCCATCTAGAGTCTTTAAAGGAATGCGTATGGGTGGTCGCATGGGCGGTGAAACCGTTACAATTTATAGTTTGAGAGTATTGAAAGTTATCCCGGAAAGCAATCTAGTGCTTATTAAGGGTTCCGTACCGGGAGCAAAAGGTTCATATATAATTATAGAAAGATAATGAAAGTATCAGTATATAATAAATTAGGTGAGGAAACCGGAAAAGAAGTAGAGTTAAATAATTCTATCTTTCAGATTGAACCAAACGATCATGCCATTTATTTGGATTGTAAACAATATATGGCAAACAATCGTCAAGGTACACACGCTTCAAAACATCGTGGTCTGATCTCCGGAAGTACCAGAAAAATTAAACGTCAAAAGGGAACAGGTACTGCCAGAGCAGGTAGCATCAAAAACCCAATATTTAGAGGCGGTGGTAGAGTTTTTGGTCCTGAGCCAAGACTATATCATTTTAAATTAAACAAAAAGCTAAAAAGATTAGCTCGCAAATCTGCGTTAACTTATCGTGCTAAAGACAATAATATTTTTGTTGTTGATAACTTCGATTTTGAGGACATCAAAACTAAGAATATCATAGGCTTGAAAAATAATTTTAAGATTAATGATAAAAAAGTTCTTATAATTGTTGCAGAACCAAATAAAAATGTATATTTGTCTTCTCGAAATTTAAAGGATGTAAATATCGTAAGTGCTTCAAGCTTAAATACTTATGATATTATGTGGGCATCGATTTTGATGATAGAAGAGAAGTCAATTGACGTTTTTGAGAATTATTTAGCTTAAAAAGAAAAAAAATGGAAGTTTTAGTAAGACCTATAATAACCGAAAAAATGACTAAGTTGGGAGAAACACTCAACCGTTACGGTTTTATTGTGGACAAGCGTGCAGATAAACTGCAAATAAAAGTTGCAATTGAAAAAATGTATGAAGTAAATGTTAAAGCTGTGAATACTATGCGTTATGCTGGTAAAACAAAAAGTCGTTTTACCAAAGCTGGTGTTCAAAAAGGCAAAACTGCTGCATTTAAAAAAGCTATTGTTACTATTGCAGATGGAGAGGTTATTGATTTTTACAGTAACATTTAATTAAAGAAAATGGCTTTAAGAAAACTAAATCCAACAACACCAGGTCAAAGATATAAAATGATTAGTACATTTGATGAAATCACTTGCGCTACTCCCGAAAAATCTTTGTTGGTACCGAATAAAAAATCTGGTGGAAGAAACAATCAGGGTAAAATGACCATGCGTTATTTAGGTGGCGGTCATAAGAGAAGATATCGTCTGATTGACTTTAAAAGAGATAGAGATGGCATGAAAGCTACGGTTAAGACAATTGAGTATGATCCAAATAGATCGGCTCGTATTGCATTAGTAGCTTATGAAGATGGACAAAAAAGATATATAATTTCTCCTAACGGTTTACAAGTGGGGCAAATTATTGAAACAGGCAAAGGTGTTGCTCCTGAATTAGGAAACACCCTCTTTTTATCCGAAATTCCTTTAGGGACTATTGTTCATAATATCGAATTAAGACCTGGACAAGGTGCTGTTGTTGCACGTGGTGCTGGAACTTATGCTCAGGTTGTTTCAAGAGAAGGTAAATATGCTATTGTTAAAATGCCATCAGGTGAGATAAGAAAAATTCTTGTAACCTGTAAGGCAACAATTGGTAGTGTTTCTAATTCAGACCACCAACTTGAACGAAGTGGAAAAGCTGGTAGGTCAAGATGGTTAGGACGACGTCCGAGAGTTCGTGGTGTTGTAATGAACCCTGTTGATCACCCAATGGGTGGTGGAGAAGGAAGAGCATCTGGTGGACAACCACGCTCTAGAACAGGCTTGCTTTCTAAAGGTTATAAAACCAGAAGCAAGAAAAAGCATTCAAATAAATATATTATTGAAACAAGAAAAAAGTAAATAGTGAATTATGAGCAGATCACTTAAAAAAGGACCATTTATTGACTTCAAACTTGAGAAGAAAGTCATTGCTATGGCAGCAAGCGGTAAAAAAACGTCGATTAAAACATGGGCTAGAGCTTCTGTTATTCCACCAGAGTTTGTATCGCATACTATTGCCGTTCATAACGGAAACAAATTTATCCCTGTTTATGTTACAGAAAACATGGTTGGACATAAACTTGGCGAATTTGCTCCCACAAGAACTTACAGAGGTCATGGTGGTAAAAAGAAATAAATAATTAGAATAGTATTATGGGCGCACGTAAAAGAATAATAGCAGATAAAAGAAAAGAAGAAAAGAAGAAAATAAGCTTCGCAATACTTCGTGATTGTCCAAGTTCTCCTCGAAAAATGAGACTTGTGGCAGATCAGATTAGGGGTGTAGAAGTCGAAAGAGCTTTAGATATTCTAAAATATTCTCCTAAGGTTGCAGCACGCGATATAGAGAAACTTCTGCTTTCAGCCGTTTCTAACTGGCAAGTAAAAAATGAAAATCTACGCATGGAAGATGCTAACTTATATGTTAAAGAGATTTTTGTTGATTCTGCTAGAGCCTTAAAAAGGATTAAACCGGCACCGCAAGGTAGAGCTTATCGTATCAGAAAACGTTCTAACCATGTTACTTTAGTGGTAGATAGTAAATTAGAAAAAGAAGTAGTAAACGAAAACGCATAATTTAATGGGACAAAAGTGTAATCCAATAAGCAACAGATTAGGTATTATCAAAGGATGGGATTCTAATTGGTATGGCGGAAATAAATATGCTGATAAATTGGCAGAAGATGCTAAAATTCGCAGATATCTTAATGCTAGACTTGATAAAGCAAGCGTTTCGAAGATAATTATTGAGAGATCTTTAAAAATGATTACAATTACTATTAATACAGCTCGTCCGGGTTTTGTTATTGGTAAGGGTGGTGATGAGGTTGATAGACTAAGAGAAGAGTTAAAGAAAATCACTAATAAAGATGTTCAAATTAATATCTTTGAAATTAAAAGACCTGAGCTAGAAGCCGAATTGGTAGCAAGTAATGTTGCTCGCCAAATTGAAGGAAAAATTGCATATCGTAGAGCCGTAAAAATGGCAATTGCATCTACAATGCGAATGGGTGCTGAGGGTATTAAGATCCAAGTCTCGGGTCGCTTAAATGGAGCCGAAATGGCTCGTAGCGAAATGTATAAAGAGGGAAGAACTCCTCTACATACCTTGAGAGCGGACATCGATTACGCATTAGTACCAGCATTAACTAAAACAGGTTTGGTTGGAGTTAAAGTTTGGATATGTAGAGGTGAAGTTTATGGTAAAAGGGATTTATCTCCGAATGTAGGAAAAAAAGTACAAGGAAGAGGAAATCAACCTAATACCGGTAATAGAAAAAGAAGGAAGTAAAATCTGAAAAATTAGAGCTATGTTACAGCCAAAGAAAACAAAATTCAGAAGACAGCAAAAAGGCAAAATGAAAGGAAATGCTAATCGTGGTAATCAGATAGCATTTGGATCATTTGGAATAAAAGCCTTAGAGGCTTCATGGATAACAGGAAGACAAATAGAAGCAGCCCGTATTGCAGTTACAAGAAAAATGCAAAGACAAGGGCAAATTTGGATAAGAATTTTTCCGGATAAACCAATTACAAAAAAACCAGCCGAAGTGCGTATGGGTAAAGGTAAAGGGGCTCCCGAAGGATTTGTCGCAAGAGTCTCACCAGGGAGAATTTTGTTTGAAGCAGAAGGAATTCCTTTTGACCTCGCAAAAGAAGCTTTGAGATTAGCTGCTCAAAAGCTACCCATAAAGACAAAGTTTATCGTTCGTCACGATTACGATTTTAATGAATAATATTTAAAGTTCATGGAAAACAAGGAAATTATAGGTTTAACCACAAAAGAAATCATCGAAAGGATAGATGCGGAAAAGCATAATCTTACAAAGTTAAGAATGAATCATGCTGTTTCGCCACTTGAAAACCCTCAGAGATTGAAAGAAGTGAGAAGAGTTATTGCAAGGCTTAAAACTGAGCTTCGCAAGAGAGAATTAATAGAGAATAAATAAAGCCGATTATGGAAAACAGAAACTTAAGAAAAGAACGTATAGGGATAGTTGTCAGTAATAAGATGGACAAGTCTATTGTAGTTGCTGTAAAACGTAAAGAAAAACACCCCAAATACGGAAAGTTCGTAAATAAAACCAAAAAGTTTGTGGCTCATGACGAAACTAATACCTGCGATATCGGTGATTTAGTGCAGATAATGGAAACTCGTCCATTGAGTAAAAACAAAAATTGGAGATTAGTAAACATAATTGAAAAAGTTAAATAGTCATGATACAACAAGAAAGCAGATTAAATGTTGCGGACAATAGTGGGGCAAAAGTTGTGCTTTGTATTCGTGTACTTGGTGGGACCGGCAAAAGATATGCTTCTATCGGTGATCAGATAGTTGTTACTGTCAAAAGTGCTCTGCCAGGAGGCGAAATAAAAAAAGGTACAGTTGCAAAAGCTGTTGTTGTTAGAGTTAAAAAGGAGGTCAGACGACAGGACGGATCATACATCAGATTTGATGATAATGCGTGTGTATTGCTTACTGCCACAGGAGAATTGAGAGGAACCCGTATATTTGGTCCAGTTGCCCGAGAGCTTCGAGAAAAACAATATATGAAGATTGTATCATTGGCACCAGAAGTGTTATAAAAATTATTTGTCATGACTAAAAAATTTCATGTTAAAAAAGGAGACACCGTTTATGTGAATTCCGGTGAATCAAGAGGCAAACAAGGAAGAGTGCTTGAAGTTATTCGCAAAAAAGACAGAGCTATTGTCGAAGGCGTGAACATTATCTCCAAGCACCAAAAACCAAATGCCGAAAGCCCTCAAGGTGGCATTATAAAAAAAGAAGCTGCCGTTCATATTTCTAATCTTATGCTTGTAGATCCTAAAACAGGAAAACCTACTCGTATTGGACGTAGAAAAAACGCTGACGGTAAATTAGTTCGTTATTCTAAAAAATCTGGGGAGGAAATTAAATAATGGATAAATATATTCCAACATTAAAATCTCAGTACAAGGAACAAATAGTTCCTAATCTGATGAAAGAATTCGGTTACACTTCTGTTATGCAGGTACCGAAATTAGAGAAAATTGTAATAAATCAAGGGCTAGGACAAGCAATTACCGATAAAAAACTTATCGATATTGCTATTGGTGAGTTAACTACTATTACTGGCCAAAAAGCTGTTGCTACGTTGTCTAAAAAAGACATCTCTAATTTTAAGTTACGTAAAAAAATGCCTATTGGAGTTAGAGTAACTTTGAGAAGAGAAAAAATGTACGAATTTCTTGAAAGACTAGTTGCTGTTGCATTACCTCGTATTAGAGACTTTCGTGGAGTTAATTATAAATTCGACGGTCAAGGAAACTATACACTTGGAGTTAGCGAGCAAATTATATTTCCCGAAATAGACATAGATAAGATAAACAGAATTCTCGGTATGGATATCACCTTTGTTACTTCTGCTAATACAGATGAGGAAGGATTTGCCTTGCTTAAAAATTTTGGTGTTCCATTTAAAAATCTAAAAAAGAGTTAATATGGCTAAAGAATCAATGAAAGCCCGCGAGGTTAAAAGAGCAAAATTAGTTGAAAAGTATGCGGCGAAAAGAGCAAAATACAAAGCTGAAGGAAACTTTGAGGCTTTGCACAATCTACCTAGAAACTCCTCTTCTGTTAGATTGCATAATACTTGCAGTCAAACGGGAAGACCTAAAGGATATATGAGACAGTTTGGCGTAAGTCGTATTGTCTTTCGTGAAATGGCATCGTATGGTCTTATACCCGGTGTTAAAAAAGCAAGTTGGTAATAATTTTAAATTGAATTGAATAATGACTGATCCTATTGCAGATTATTTAACCAGAATTAGAAATGCCATTATGGCAGGGCACAAAGTTGTCGAAATTCCTGGTTCAAACCTTAAACGCGAAATGACTAAAGTGCTTTTCGAAAAAGGTTATATTCTAAATTATAAATTCGAGGATATCGGTTATCAGGGAAATATTAAGATCGCTCTTAAATATCATCCTGTAACTAAAGCATCAGCGATAAAAAATTTAGAGAGAATTAGTAAACCCGGTTTGAGAAAATATGTAAATACCGATAATATACCAAGAGTGTTAAATGGTTTAGGTGTTGCAGTTTTGTCAACAAATAAAGGGGTCATGACTGACAAAGAAGCTCGTAGAGAGAAAGTTGGTGGTGAAGTTTTATGTTACATCTATTAAACTATAAAAAATGTCTCGAATTGGTAAATTACCCGTAAAATTGCCCGAAAAAGTTACAGTTACTGTAAACTCTGATAATTTGGTTACTGTTAAAGGTCCGCTTGGTGAACTTAGTCAGCCTGTCGATCCTTCCATTTCTGTTGCTGTTACTGATGCAGAAATTATCTTAAGCAGAAAATCTGATGAAAAAGAATACAGGGCGAAACACGGTTTGTATAGATCTCTTATTTTTAACATGATTACTGGTGTCTCTGAAGGCTTTGAAACTCAGCAGGAACTCGTTGGTGTAGGCTATAAAGCCGAGTGTAACGGTCAATTGCTAGAGTTGGCTTTAGGTTATTCGCATACTATTTTGTATGAATTACCGCCAGAGATTAAAGTTGAGGTTAAAAGTGAAAAGCGTGGTAACTCTACCGTAATTTTTAAAAGCATTGATAAACAACTCGTAGGTCAAGTGGCAGCAAAATTACGCTCTCTACGTCCACCAGAGCCTTATAAAGGTAAAGGTATTAAGTTTGTTGGTGAAGAGTTACGTAGAAAAGCTGGTAAATCAGCTAAAGTTTAATTAGTAAAAATCAGAGAAATGGCTTTATCTAAAATAGAAAGAAGAAAAAAGATAAAACGCAGAATCCGGAAAAATGTGTTCGGAACTGCCGAAAAACCAAGAATGTCTGTGTATCGAAGTAATAAACAGATTAGCGTTCAGATTATTGATGATGTTCAAGCAAGAACGCTTGTTTCTGCTACCTCAATACATAAAGATTTTGAGAATTTTAAAGGAACAAAATCTGAAAAAGCAGAAATGGTTGGCAAAATGATTGCAAAAAATGCAATCGAAGCGGGTATAAATGAAGTAATTTTTGATAGAAACGGTTATCTGTATCATGGTAAAGTTAAAGCTTTGGCTGATGGTGCAAGAAAAGGCGGACTTAAACTATAATAAGATATGTTAAACAACATTAGAAGAATAAAAACTAGTGATCTGGAATTGAAAGACAGATTAGTTAGTATCCAAAGAGTTACGAAAGTTACCAAAGGTGGACGTACATTTACTTTCTCGGCAATTGTGGTTGTTGGAGACGAAAATGGAATTGTCGGATATGGCTTAGGAAAAGCTGGAGAGGTTACTACTGCTATTGGTAAAGGTGTCGAGGATGCTAAAAAAAACTTATTAAAAGTGCCGGTATATAAAGGAACTATACCTCACGAACAAAACGCAAAATACGGAGGGGCTAAAGTTTGGTTAAAACCTGCTGCTTCTGGAACTGGTGTTAAGGCTGGTGGTGCGATGCGTGCGGTTCTCGAAAGTGTTGGTATTACTGATGTGCTTGCAAAATCTAAAGGTTCTTCAAATCCTCATAACCTCGTTAAAGCTACTATTATTGCCTTAACTGAATTAAGAGACGCTAATGATGTAGCTTATCAAAGACAAGTGAACCTCGATAAAGTATTTAACGGTTAAAAAGTTTATTATGACGAAAATTAGAATAACTCAGATTAAAAGCAAAATTGGCAGTACTCAGCGTCAAAAAAGAACTTTAGAAGCTCTTGGAATTAAAAAATTGCAAAATCCAGTTGAGTTGGAGGCTACACCTCAAATTTTAGGAATGGTTAGTAAAGTACGCCATTTAGTGAAAACAGAAGATATATAAATATTATTAAACGAAATATATTATGGATTTAAGTTGTTTAAAACCAGCAGAAGGGTCTATTAAAAATAGAAAACGAATTGGTAGAGGTCAAGGCTCTGGTCGTGGTGGTACTGCTACCAAAGGCCATAAAGGTGCACAATCCAGATCTGGTTATAAAATAAAGTTCGGTTTCGAAGGAGGACAAACGCCTTTGCAAAGAACATCTCCTAAATTTGGATTTACAAACAGAAACAGAGTTGAATATAAAGGTATAAATGTTTCTAGCTTACAGATGTTAGCAGAAAAGAAAAATCTTGAGATAATTAATGCTGAAACTCTCATCGAAAATGGACTAATTGTGAAAAATGAATTGTTCAAGATTTTAGGTAATGGAGAGTTAAAAGCTAAATTAAGTGTTAAAGCTAATGCTTTCTCTAAATCAGCAATTGAGAAAATTGAAGCAGCAGGTGGTAACGTTGAAAAACTTTAATAAATGAAAAGATTTATAGAAACCATAAAGAACATTTATAAGATTGAAGATTTACGGCACAGAATTCTTCTGACTTTGGGCTATATACTCATTTATAGATTAGGCGCACATATAGTGTTGCCAGGTATCGACCCAAATCAGTTAGCTGGTCTCGAAAGTCAAACCGCAACAGGTGTTCTAAGTTTGTTGGATATGTTCTCTGGAGGTGCTTTTTCTAATGCATCAATATTCGCATTGGGTATTATGCCATACATTTCGGCAAGTATTGTTGTGCAGTTATTAGGAATTGCAGTTCCTTATTTCCAAAGATTGCAGAGAGAGGGAGAGAGTGGTAGAAAGAAAATTAATCAAATCACTAGATATTTAACAATTGCAATTTTGTTGCTTCAAGCACCGACTTATGTTGCAAATCTACATGCTCAGTTAATGCCACAAGCTTTTGTTCTTACAGGAACGTTCTTTACCATTTCTTCGGTTTTGATATTGACTGCGGGTACAATGTTTGTTATGTGGTTAGGTGAAAAAATTACTGATAGAGGTATTGGAAACGGTATTTCGCTTATTATTATGATTGGTATCATTGCAAGATTACCTTATGCTTTTCTTGGAGAAGCTATTACAAGATTCGAGGAAATTGGTGGAGGATTGATACTGTTGCTACTCGAAATTGTGGTACTATTTGTAATTTTTATGGTTTCAATTGCTCTCGTACAGGCTGTAAGAAGAATACCTGTACAGTATGCTAAAAGAGTTGTCGGAAACAAACAATATGGTGGAGTTAGACAATATATACCTTTAAAAGTTAATGCTGCTGGTGTAATGCCAATCATTTTTGCTCAGGCTTTGATGTTTGTGCCAATGATGCTTGCAGGCTTTGGAGGTGAAAGCATGAGCTCATTTGCTGCTGCATTTGCAAATTATACTGGTTTTTGGTATAACTTTACCTTTGCAATATTGATAATAGTATTTACATATTTTTATACTGCAGTAACAATAAACCCAGGGCAAATGGCCGATGATATGAAGAAAAATGGAGGGTTTATTCCAGGAATAAAACCAGGTAAAAAAACAGTAGAGTTTCTTGATAATATAATGTCGAGAATTACACTACCAGGTTCTATTTTCTTGGCATTTATTGCAATACTGCCCGCATTGGTTATGTTGGCAGGTGTAAATGGACAATTTGCACAGTTTTTTGGTGGAACATCACTATTGATTATTGTAGGTGTTGTACTTGATACTTTGCAACAAATAGAAAGTCATTTGTTAATGCGACATTACGATGGATTAACAAAAAGTGGTAGAATTAAAGGTAGAGGCTCTGCTTCTGCAATTTAAAATAGGTTATTTGATGATTTTTATAAAGTCGAAAGAAGAAATTGAATTAATGCGTCAGAGTAATTTGCTTGTGTCGAGAACACATGCAATGTTGGCGGCTGAGATTGGGGAAGGCGTATCAACTCTGAAACTCGACAAATTAGCTGAGGAATTCATTCGAGATAATGGTGGGATTCCAGGTTTTTTAAATTATAACGGTTTCCCTAATACTTTATGTGTTTCGATAAATGATGTTGTAGTTCATGGAATACCCAAAGGAAATCAGTTAAAATCCGGAGACATTGTTTCAATTGATTGTGGAGCAATTGTTAACGGATACCATGGCGATTCGTGCTATACTTTTGAAGTTGGTGACGTTACAGAAGATGTTAAAGCTTTATTGGTGTGTACTAAAGAAAGCTTATACAAAGGGATAGAACAGGCAGTAGTAGGGAATAGATTAGGGGATGTTGGATATGCTATTCAAAAGCACGCAGAGTTACATGGTTATTCGGTTGTTAGAGAATTGGTAGGACATGGCATAGGTAGAAATTTACATGAGGAGCCAGAAGTTCCAAATTACGGACGGAAAGGCAAAGGTCTTAAACTTACTGAGAATATGACAATCGCGATTGAGCCAATGATTAATATGGGGAGGAAAGAAATTTTCCAAGAGAGTGATATGTGGACAATCAAAACAAAAGATGGTAAACCGTCTGCTCATTTTGAGCATACAATCGCCATCACAAAAGGTGAAGCAGATATTTTATCTGATTTTAGTTTAATCGAAGAGGTGTTAAATAATTAAAGATTAAAAATTTTATGGCAAAGCAATCTTCTATAGAATTAGACGGAACGATAATTGAGGCATTATCAAATGCTATGTTTCGTGTTGAACTTGAGAACGGGCATACTATTATCGCTCATATCTCAGGAAAAATGCGAATGCATTATATTAGGATTTTGCCAGGTGATAGAGTTAAACTGGAAATGTCGCCTTACGATTTAACAAAAGGTCGTATAACATACAGGTACAAATAATTAAAAAATTAAAAATGAAAGTAAGAGCATCTGTAAAAAAGAGAAGTGACGATTGTAAAATTGTGAAAAGAAAAGGGGTATTATATGTGATAAACAAAAAAAATCCCAAATTCAAACAACGTCAGGGTTAATATTAAGTTTATAATAATTAAAAACAACGTAATAATATGGCAAGAATAGCGGGTGTAGATATACCGGACAAAAAGCGTGGTGAAGTAGCGCTTACCTACATCTTTGGAATTGGTCGAAGCAGAGCTAATAAGATTTTGCAAGAGGCTGATGTTGATATTAATATCAAAGCTAAAGACTGGAACGATGATCAAATTGCTGCAATTCGTCAGGCAGTAGGTAAATACCGTCTCGAAGGCGAATTAAGATCAGAAGTGCAATTAAACATTAAACGTTTACAAGATATCGGATGTTATCGAGGTATACGTCATCGTATTGGTCTTCCTTTGAGAGGTCAAAAAACCAAAAACAATGCGAGAACTCGTAGAGGTAAAAAGAGAACTATTGCCAATAAAAAGAAATAATTAAGATATGGCTAAGAAAGGAAAAGTAGCAAAAAAACGTGTTGTAAAAGTTGAGGCCACAGGACAGGCTCACATTCATACTTCGTTTAATAACATCATCGTTACACTAACTAATAACGATGGTCAGGTTATTTCATGGTCGTCTTCTGGAAAAAATGGCTTTAGAGGCAGTAAGAAAAATACTCCTTATGCTGGACAAATGGCTTCCGAAGATTGTGGTAAAAAGGCTTTTGAACTAGGTTTACGCAAAGTTAAAGCTTATGTAAAAGGACCAGGAGCCGGTAGAGAATCTGCTATGAGAACACTGCATAATATCGGTATCGAAGTTACCGAAATTGTTGATGTTACACCATTACCACATAATGGATGTCGCCCATCAAAGAGAAGAAGAGTTTAATTTTCAATATTAAAGTTTATAGTAATGGCAAGATATAGAGGACCACAAACAAGAATAGCAAGAAAATTTGGTGAACCAATTTTTGGCCCAGATAAAGTACTGGATAAAAAGAATTATCCTCCAGGAGCTCATGGAATGAATAAGAAAAGAAGAAAAACATCAGAATATGGCATTCAGCTTAAAGAAAAGCAAAAAGCTAAATATACTTATGGGATTCTTGAAAAGCAGTTTAGAAAGATTTTTGCAAATGCTACTGCTGCAAGAGGTGTTACAGGTGTTGTTTTACTTCAAATGCTGGAATCAAGACTTGATAATATCGTGTTCAGATTAGGTGTCGCTCCTTCAAGAGCATCTGCAAGACAAATGGTTACACATAGACATATACTTGTTAATGGTTCGATTTGTAATATACCATCGGCTATCATTAAACCAGGTGATATAGTGGCAGTGCGTGAAAAATCAAAATCCCTCGAAGTTGTAACAAATTCGCTTAGTGGCTTTAACCACAGCAAATATCCTTGGATAGAGTGGGATGAAGATATTTTGGGAGGTAAATTTATGTCTATTCCAGAGAGAGAAGACATACCAGAAAATATTAAAGAACAGTTAATAGTTGAATTGTATTCAAAATAAAAGATAATTAAATGGCAATTTTAGCGTTTCAAAAACCTGATAAAGTAATTATGCTCGAAGCCGATGATTTTCATGGAAAATTTGAATTTCGTCCGCTGGAACCAGGATACGGTATTACCATAGGTAATGCTTTAAGAAGAATATTACTGTCTTCATTAGAAGGCTTTGCAATTTCATCTGTAAAGATTGATGGTGTTGACCATGAATTCTCTACTATAACTGGTGTAATGGAGGATGTCTCAGAGATAATTCTGCAGCTTAAACAAATCAGGTTTAAACAACAAATCGAAGATGTAAATCAGGAGAATGTAACCGTTAATATCTCTGGACAAGATGAATTTAGAGCTGGAGACATTGGTAAATTCTTGTCAGGCTTTAAAATACTAAACCCTGATTTATTAATCTGTAGAATGAACCCTGATGTTAACCTTAAAATGGAGTTTAATATTATCAAAGGGCGTGGATATGTTCCACCAGAAGAAAATAGACCAGTTGATGATGTTATTGGATTTATTCCAATTGGATCAGTTTTTACTCCTATACGCAATGTGAAATATTTTATCGAAAACATGCGTGTAGAACAAAAAACAGATTATGAAAAACTAATCATTGAAATTGATACAGATGGATCTGTCTTTCCAAAGGAAGCTCTTAAAGAAGCTGCTAAAATATTGATTCATCACTTTATGTTGTTCTCAGACGAAAAAATCACTCTCGATAGCGATGACAAGCACGAAAATGATGAGTTCGATGAAGAAGTACTTAGAATGCGTCAGTTACTTAAAACTAAATTGGTTGATTTAGACCTCTCCGTACGTGCTCTTAATTGCTTAAAAGCTGCCGAAGTTGAAACGCTTGGAGATTTAGTACAATTTAATAAAACAGACCTGTTGAAATTCAGAAACTTTGGAAAAAAATCTTTAACAGAGTTAGAAAACCTTTTGGATATAAAAAATCTGAATTTCGGAATGGATACATCAAAATATAAGTTGGATAAGGAATAATATTGTAAGAAATGAGACATAACAAATCAATAAATCATTTAGGGAGAACTAGTTCACATAGAAAAGCTATGTTGTCAAACATGTCATCCTCGTTGATTATACATAAACGTATAAGCACTACTGTGGCTAAAGCTAAAGCTCTAAAAAAATATATCGAGCCACTAATAACTAAAGCTAAAACAGATACTACTCATAATCGTAGAGTCGTTTTTAGTTATCTCAAAGATAAAAATACTGTAGCCGAGCTGTTTCGCGAAGTTGCCGTTAAGGTTGGAGATAGACCAGGTGGTTATACGCGTATCTTGAGAGTAGGTACAAGGTTAGGTGATAATGCTGAGATGTGCATCATCGAGTTGGTGGACTATAACGAAGCTATGTTGGAAGCAAAAGAAAGCAAAAAGAAAACAAGTCGCCGTTCACGTAGAGGAAAATCTACCACTTCACAAACTGTTGAAACCGAAACAACGCCAGTTAAAGATGTTGAAAAAGCAGTGAATGAAGTTGCTGAGGGTATTACAGAAACTGTTGAAAAAACTGAAGAACTTGTTCAAGACACAATCGATGAAGTTGTCGAAGTTGTCGAAGATAAGATTGAAACAGTAACTGATGTTGTCGAAGACATTGTCGATAAAGTCGAAGATGAAAGCGAGAATAAAGAAAAAGAAAAATAATATTGCGTAAGTATAAATATTAAATTAGGGGATAGGTATTATCCCCTTTTTTTAGTATATTTGGAAAAATAATAATAATTAAACATTATGGGACAAATTGCAAATATTCATGCGAGACAAATTTTGGATTCAAGAGGAAATCCAACAATTGAAGTAGAAGTTTATACAACATCAGGTGTCATTGGACGTGGAGCTGTGCCAAGTGGAGCATCAACAGGTATTCACGAAGCCGTTGAGTTACGAGACGGAGATAAAAGCCGTTATATGGGTAAAGGAGTAAAACAAGCTGTTTATAATGTGGTAAATACATTAAACGAAGGTCTAAAAGGATTTTATGTTGATGATCAAATGGCCATAGATACAGCCATGGTTAAAATCGATGGTACTGCTAATAAAGGTGAACTAGGTGCTAACGCAATTCTTGCAGTTTCGATGGCCTGTGCTCAGGCAGCAGCACAAGAACACGGAATGGCATTGTACAATTATCTCGGTGGAGTAAATGCACGCACATTGCCAATTCCTATGTTGAATATCCTAAACGGTGGACAACACGCCGATAATAAAATTGATATTCAGGAATTTATGATTATGCCAATAGGAGCACCTACATTTAGCGAAGCTCTTAGGTGGGGAACAGAAATATTCCATAATTTAAAAGATGTGTTGAAAAAATCAGGACATTCTACAAATGTAGGTGATGAAGGTGGCTTTGCTCCAAGCTTAAATTCAAACGAAGAGGCTATAGAGTACGTTCTAAAAGCGATTGAAAAAGCTGGATACAAACCAGGAAAAGATATTTTTATATCTATTGATGCAGCAGCTTCTGAATTTTATGATAAAGATAAAAAAATATATAAATTCGAATCTGACGGTAAAGAAATGTCTCCTTCTGACTTAGTTGAGTATTGGAAAAATTGGTCAGCAAAATATCCAATTATTTCAATCGAAGATGGGCTTGATGAAGATGATTGGGCAGGTTGGAAAGAACTTACGGATAAGATTGGGGATAAAGTCCAAATTGTTGGTGATGACCTCTTTGTGACAAATGTTGACAGACTTTCTAAAGGTATCAAAACTCAGACTGCAAACTCAATATTAATTAAACTTAATCAGATTGGAACCGTTACAGAAACGATTGAAGCTATAAATTTAGCACATAGAAATAGTTATACGTCTGTAATTAGCCATCGATCTGGAGAAACCGAAGACGTTTTTATCGCAGATCTTGCTGTAGCATTAAATACAGGACTAATTAAAACCGGTTCAGCTTCACGTAGTGATAGAGTCGCAAAATATAACCAACTTCTTAGAATAGAAGAAGCTCTGGGATCAAATGCATACTATCTCGGAAAAGATTTTAAATTTATTAAATAGTGTCTGCAAGAAAACTCCTTATTATTAACTTTGATAAGAAAAAGGCAAAGACAAGGCTTTCGAAGTGTTAAAAACCACGCAGTTTGCTTTTGCAAATAACTGTTTTCAACACGAGAGTAACATGCCACATTGAGCTTGCCGAAAGGCAGCATTTGGAGTTTTCTTATATAAGACTAAATAACGACATTTTGACATGCTATTAATCTGAACGCTGTCTGTTTTGTTCACTTTTGTCAGTTTTTTTATATTGGCATAGTTTTGGCAAAACAGACAGCGTTGATTTTTATTTATGTTAAACATTTAAAAAAGAATAAAATTATGACTAAAATTGGAAGACCAATGTCAGGGAAAGTGATGATTCAGCCTCAAGAAGCTGAACAAAAAACCTCAAGTGGGATTATAATTCCTGATTCCGCACAAGAAAAACCACAAAAAGGTAAAATTGTCGCTGTAGGAAATCAAAAGGCTGATGAGCCTATGGAAGTTAAAGTAGGAGATGTTGTACTTTATAGTAAATATGGCGGTACAGAAATCAAAATTGATGATAATGATTATCTTATCATGAATCAGAGTGATATTTTATTAGTGGTAGGAGAATAAAAATAGTTAAATTGTAAAAAAAGAATAAGATTATGGCTAAAGAAATTAAATATGATATAGAGGCAAGAGACTTGCTAAAACAAGGTGTTGATGCTCTTGCAGATGCAGTGAAAGTTACCTTAGGCCCCAAAGGTAGAAATGTTGTAATAGACAAAAAATTTGGAGCTCCACAAATCACTAAAGATGGAGTAACAGTAGCAAAAGAAATTGAGCTTGAAGATGCTTTTATGAATATGGGTGCACAGATGGTAAAAGAAGTTGCATCTAAAACTAATGACGATGCAGGAGACGGAACAACAACCGCTACTATTCTTGCACAGTCGATAATTAGAGTTGGGTTGAAAAACGTTACTGCTGGTGCAAATCCAATGGATTTGAAACGTGGTATCGACAAAGCTGTCGCAAAAGTTGTGGAACAATTACATAAAACCAGTCAAAAAGTTGGTGATGACAACAAAAAAATAGAACAGGTAGCTACAATTTCTGCAAATAATGAGAGTGCTATTGGTAAAGACATCGCTCTTGCAATGGAAAAAGTAAAAAAAGAAGGAGTTATAACAATCGAAGAGGCAAAAGGTACAGCAACCGAAGTGAAAGTTGTTGAAGGTATGCAATTCGACAGAGGTTATATATCTCCGTATTTTGTTACAGATAGTGACAAAATGGAAACTGTTTTAGAATCTCCATACATTCTAATTACTGACAAAAAAGTATCTTCAATGAAAGACTTATTGCCAGTGCTTGAGCCAGTTGCGCAAGACGGACATCCTCTTTTAATAATTGCCGAGGATGTAGAGGGCGAAGCTCTTGCAACTTTAGTGGTAAACAGATTAAGAGGAACACTCAAAATTGCTGCGGTTAAAGCTCCTGGATTTGGTGATAGAAGAAAAGAAATGTTGCAGGATATTGCAATATTAACTGGTGGTGAAGTAATTACTGAAGAAAGAGGCTTAAAACTTGAAAATGCTTCTATAACTCAACTTGGTAGAGCACAAAAAGTTGTTATTGATAAAGAAAACACTACAATAGTGGACGGTGCAGGAAGTAAAGAACAAATAGATGCTCGTGTTGCTCAAATCAAAAAACAAATTGAAATTACGACAAGTGATTACGACCGCGAAAAATTACAAGAACGTCTTGCAAAACTTGCTGGCGGAGTAGCTGTAATTTATGTTGGTGCTGTTACCGAAGTAGAAATGAAAGAAAAGAAAGACAGATACGAAGACGCTTTGTCGGCTACTCGTGCAGCTGTCGAAGAAGGAATAATACCAGGTGGTGGAGTCGCTTATATTCGTGCTATTCAGACAATTAAAGACCTTAAAGGTGCAAATGATGACGAAACTACTGGGGTTGCAATAGTGTTAAGAGCTCTAGAAGAACCTTTGCGTAGAATTGCCGAAAACGCTGGTAAAGAAGGGTCGGTTATTGCACAAAAAGTGAAAGAAGGAAAAGGTGATTTTGGATACAACGCACGTACAGATGTTTATGAAAATCTTATGGAATCTGGCGTTATTGACCCAACTAAAGTCGCTCGCATCGCTCTCGAAAATGCTGCTAGTATCGCTGGAATGCTATTAAGTACAGAGTGCGTAATCGCTGACTTGCCAGAAGAAAATGCCGCTCCAATGGGTGCTCCAGGTATGGGAGGAATGGGTGGTATGGGAGGAATGATGTAAATTTTCCCATATTGAAATGATTAAAGATAGTAGGACCTCTTTATTGGGTCTGAAGCAACGTACCTATATATACAAAGCTCTCCAAATTTGGAGAGCTTTTCTTATTTTATTAATAATATTGGTATGCCATGTCGCCCTCAGCTGTGTAGCGTACGGGATTTTGAAAAGAGTCAGCAGTCAAACTAGCTGATGAGCCAGATTTTGTGATTTTGATTTTAATTTTTTGCAATAAAGACAAATTACAAAACTTGGCCTTGAACGTAATAGATTTGTCCGACCGTCTTAAACCACACCCCGCATGCTATATAGGTGTTATTAGGTGCTGTGCGTTTTTAAATATTGTTTTGTAACATGTTTTTGAGAATCTTGTCTTCAATGTTTTTCAAATTTATGTTTTTCTCTTTCAATAAATGTTTTTAAATCAGTCGGTTTTTTTCCTGTCAATCGCTCGTAAAAATCAGAAACCTTTGGTTCTTTTTGAAATCGAGGTAAAAAGTGAAGTAAAATCATTACGACTATCATTCCTTTTACCATTCCGTCATGCTTCTTAATCCTAAAGAATTTGAGCGGATTAACATTTTTATATTCAATCGGATTGGCAACTGAGTTATTTATTAATTCCGTTATTTTCTCAAAATTTTCGTTTTCCAATCCTGTTATTTCAATCGCTCGGTTTTTGTAATCATTGAATTTGTTCAATAGAATTGCACCAAACTCTCCAATATTTTCTATATCAATCCAGTTGAATTTTGCGTTACCTGCTGGTAAAATAATCTTACGTTTCGTTTGAATATCTTTAATTAATGTAGTTGTGAGGTTTTGCATGAAATAACTTGGTCTTATAAAAATATAGTCTAAGTTAAATTCATTAATTAAACGTTCGATTTTGTTGTGAGGGATTACTTTACTTTTATCAGCTCCTTGTACAGATAAAAAAACAATTTCTTTAATGCCTTTCTGTTTTATTATTTCAATTAGAGGTCTAAAGAATTTATCAACATCGGAGATATGTGGTGGTCTTAAAAGGAAAATCCTATCTATGTCGGTTAAAGCGTCTATGTTTTTTTCTGGGCGTTCAAAATCAAAAAGAACGTAGTTTAGATTTGAATAGTTTGCAAAAATAGCTTTAGCTTTTTCAATGTTTCTAACACCAGCAATTAACTTGTTAGAATTGTCAAATTTGCTTAAGTATTTAATTACTTCAAATCCGATATTTCCAGTTGCACCTGTAATTAGTATGTTGCTCATATGCTTAGTGTTTGATACTTATTCTCTAACAAAGTTAATTAAAAGCTAAGAAATGGCAATTTTGTAGCACAATGTTTTTTCGCATTGGACCTAACTTATGTATATATTAACCTGTGTTCGATATTATTTTTTAAGTTTTTGTAAAAAACTCACAGCCTTATTAGAAAGGCGTATGTATGCTTTATCGTTATTCGCTAATTTCTTAGCTGTAATGGCATCACTCGAAAGATTTACTTTAAATGCTTCTTTATTATGACTACATAAATACCATTCTATTTTTACCACGATAGGTTTAGTGGAGTAGTAATCGTGTCCACTAAAATTATGAAATTTTGTTGCGTTATCCCAAGTTAAAATATATGCTCCCTCTTTATTTGGATAGATTGCATTATCAGGTGTGTAAAATAAGTCATCTGTATATTCTAATACAATAACATTAGCATATTTATCTCTGTTTATGATGCTTGTTAGGTCAAGTTCTATCCCTATATCTTTATTTGAAGTGTGCATTGAAATACTTGAATCAGAAAGAAGATACGCATTTTTAATATTGACCTTTAATCCTTCAATGTTAATTTTATTGTTTTCAGGAAATTTGAGAACATGAAGATATAATTTTTCATCTTTTTTTGTGATGAATCCCCAATCTTGAGCATCTATCGGAGCTACTGACGTTCTATATACTGCCTCGCCATTTACTTTTAACCAATTACCAATTCCTTCGAGTACTTGTTGCTCAAACGGAACAATAGAGCCATCTCCCTTTGGACCGATATTAAGTAAATAGTTACCTCCTAAACTTACTACATTTATTAAATCGTGAATTTTTTCATTGATTTTATCTTCTACACTTGGTCTTTCTTGCCAAGAGCGGTAGCTCCACGTCTCAACAAACATAGAAGCGGGAGTTTGCCAAGGAACTGCCAATTTAAAATCAGGTTTAAGATTATCACCCATAACGACAAAATCTCCTTGGTTATTCCAAATTCTTCCGCTAATCATACAATTTGGTTGTAAGTTTTTTACAAGTGTTGCTATTTCTTTACTTTGATTTAATGTGGGAGACCCCATATCAAACCAAATTTCTGAAATTTCGCCGTAATTAGTTAGCAATTCTTCAATCTGATTCAAATTATATGTATGATGCAGTGGAGGTATTGAATCTGAATTTCTGACAGAAACAAAAGGCATTGCTTCTTCGTAATCCCAATCAATCAGAGAATAATACACGCCAAATTTAAGATTATATCGTTTACATGCTTCTGATAAATCTTTAAGGATATCTTTTTTATACGGACTTGCATCAACAACATCAAATAGCGTGTATTTAGAATCGAACAGACAAAACCCATCGTGGTGTTTTGCTGTTATGATAATAGATTTCATTCCCGCTTTTTGAGCCAATATAGCCGCCGAATCGGCATTCCATTTTGTTGGATTAAACTGACTTGCCAATTTTCTGTATTCATCTGTAGGTATTTTTGCATGTCCTTTTATTTGTTCACTATATCCATTAATTTCTTGTCCGTCCCAAACACCTGCTGGTATTGAGTAAATACCCCAATGAATAAACATGGAAAACTTCTGATTTTCCCAGTTCGTCTGTGCATCAAGGCTGGTATTGTCCTCTTGTTGTTCTTCCTTAATAGTGTTTGTGTTGCACGATATTACTGATAAAAGAACGCATCCTGTTATTAATATCTTCGAGAACAATTTTATATTCATAACTGTGTTTTTATATTCATTTTTGATTGTGCCCGAGCTAATGTTTTCTTTAATTCTACTTGTTTGACAAGTTCTTAGGTGTTAAATCTTGTGTTTTGAAAAACCTTTCGTTTATACCAAGAAAAACGAAAAATATGCATAAAATTAAAAAGAAATGGCTAAGGTCGTTCATATTAAAAATGTAAAGAAAACTAAATTCAGCACTATGAAATATGCTGGGGAGAATGGCTAAAAATATTCCAAGGAAAATATATAAATTATGTTTTAACTGATTTTTCACCATATCTACAATATAAATTGGAGTCAAAATTCCTATTAACGAAACCACAAAATTTATTTTAACAATACTAAAATTCTCATATAAAAGTAAAAACACAATGTAAATTGCTAATTGTATTTTAATAAAACCAATAAATTTAGATTTGAACTTTTCATTTTGAAATAATAATGTTGAGCCTAATTCAAGAAAATAAGTAGCAAATCCTGCTAACAACCAACTAATTTTATGCAAATAGATGCCAAAATAATAATACAGCCCATGAGCAAAAGCGGCTACAAAAGAGGAAAGACCAAGAAAAAGAAAGAATTGTGCAAAATATTTTTGCTCCTTAAGGTCTCTATTTGTCAGCAACTTAACACAGAATACAATACAAAAAAAGCCCATTATAAAATCGCTGATTATTGTTCCTGGCTCACGTATTATGAGACCCCACAAATTTATTTCTCCTAAAATCATTGTGCGAAAATAATCTAAATTAAGTAAATTACAATAATAATTGACAAGCATAATAGTAACTTAGTTATTAATTCATATCTATATGATTAATATAATACCTTTATCACAAAATAATTTTAGAGTTTTATGCGTTATACTATGGAATTGACTTAAAAGAAATAAATTTGCCGTTAAAATAATTTGTTGGTGCGTATTATAGTAATTTACATAATAGTTGTTTTTGGAATTAGTAGTTCTTTGAATGCCTCAGAAATTTTTGGGACAGCAAAAGAATATGCAGGTAGTGAACTGGTTTTTTATCGCTATAGCGACAGAATTACCTTTACTAAAGAAGAGGTGTTTCGCCTAAAAATTGATTCTATTGGTAAGTTTAGTACAAAGTTTGAGTTAGAAGAAATCACTTATGTTTTTGGGGAATTTGGTATTTACCATGCTTATTTTTTTATTGAACCTGACAAAAATTACGAAATTATGCTCCCTGCATTTGCCGAAAAAGAGGCAAAAGATATTTTTAATCCGTTTTTTATGTCCGAGAAAGTACATATAGGTATTAAAAATATGAAAAAAACAGATTTAAATTATCTGATAATTGATTTTGAGTACTATTATTCCAGATATCATGACCTAAGATTTCTTAATATCTATTCATTAGGACTCAAAACTGATGTTGATACGTTTATAAATGAAATTAATAAACGATACGAGTATGCAGATCATGATTACTTCAAAGCATATAAAAAATATCGTGTGGCTGCTTTAAAGAATTTGGCGACACAGAAACAATACGAAAAGGCACTTACTTTTGCATATTTTACCAAGGATTCCATATTGCATGATAATCCAGCATATATGGATTTGTTTAATAATATTTTTAGTGACTATTTTGATAAATACTTAGTTTCAAAAAACGGAGCTTTTCTTTATGCAGTTATTAATTACGGACATAGTATTAAGCGTCTTAATATGCTGCTCTCAGAACATATGGAACTTAGAAATAAGCAATTTAGAGAGCTTGTAATTTTAAAAGGGATTAATGATAGTTTTGCCAATAAAAACCTATCGTGGCTGCCACTTTTGTTGACTTTGGATTCTCTTTATATATCTACAGATTTTCAAAAACATAAAATAATAGCACAAAATATTGCTGACAAAACTTTAAGCCTTGCAAAAGGAACAATCGCACCACCTTTCGAACTCCCCGACTCTGTTGGAAATATTAAAAAACTTACTGATTACAGAGGAAAATATGTGTATCTAAATTTTGCAAATACCACAACTTATACGTCTCAAATTGAATTTGATCTGATGAGAAAAATCTATGAGCGATACAAGGGATATTGTATTTTCCTAACAGTTCTAACAGATGAGAATCGGGAGAATGCAACAAAATTTATGACCGATAATAAATATGAATGGGATTATTTGTTTACTGAAATAAACTCTGATGTTATAAACACTTATAAAGTGTCAACATATCCAACTTACTTTCTGATAAACCCTAATGGTACATTATTGATATCGCCAGCACCATCGCCAGCAGATAATTTTGAGACATATTTGTTTAATATTATTGAAGGTAGGGGAGTTCCAAAACCATAATTTGTGGCTAATATAAAAACTGCCATTATTTTATTGCTGTTATAATAGTTTCGGGACTGGAATTAGAAATGTCGATTATAATAGGGTTTTCCCAGTTATATTTGCTGATCAAATCATCTACAAACATTTTTCTAACTGATAAAATATATGTTTTTTTCTGATGGTTTTTAATTGCCTTAAGAAAATCTGACCAGCCCTTATTTTGCAATTCTAACAGGCCAATTTCGTCAACAATTATTACATCATTATTTTTAACTGACTTTTTTAATGATTGCTTTCCAAATTCTAAACCCTGCTTGACAATTGTCCACCTTATGTTGTTTTCGGAATTAAGCATGTCGCCTTGTTGTAAAAAAGGAGTTTTAAAGTCTGATTTAATATCAACAATATCATAACCGATGCAGTTATTATCAACGAGCTGTTTTTCTGATAGAACGCCTCCAAAATTTATTTTATGCTCTGTCAATAAGCTAATTGTGTCTTTGATAAAAGAGGTTTTTCCTTCATTTTTTTCTCCAGTTATTATAATTACCCTATGTTTTATTTTGTATCTTTCTGATATCTCTTTGATACGAGCATCTGCTTCTAAAAGGACGGAGTAAAAAACTGTTCCAGGTGATTTGATAGCTGATTTAAAATCAGGGAGTGTAGCAATAAAATCAGGTAGGCTTTCTGTAGCAAGCTCAAGAGCAATAGGTAATTGCTTAAACGATGTCTTACTGAAAAATGCACGTATTTTAGGATTGTATAATTCGACAGCAATTACCGAAAAACCTAATACTATAATTATAGCTCTAAAATTCATTTGAACTCCTGCGATAATGCCATTAATAAGATAATTTTCATCGGAATGTAATCTTGAAAACACAAAAACTGTGAGCATTGTAATTACTGCAAATATTATCCAAAATTTAGGGTTGGAGATTTTTTTTAAAGCTCGTCGATACCGCATTATCCACAAAGTCGCAATCAAGATGGTTACAATGCTCCAAACATACCAGCTTGTAAGTTTCAAAACTAAAAACCCACTAATTAATAAGGCAATGTTAATAATCAACCATGTAGTAGAGTGTTTTATGTCTTGTGTTTGTTTTTTATGTAAAGTGTTTTTATTAGATGCAATATTTTTCGGAATATACGATTTGTTTTTAATTTTTTTACCAGCTTTAATTCCTATCAAAGCTGCCAAGACGCCAAAAATCGCATGACTAAAAAGTAAAATAATTATAGGTAGCCAGAGAAGGTCAAAATGAAAACTTATTTGTTTTTCGGCAATTTTTATAAGACCTTTATAAATTTCGATAATATTCCAGCCATAAAAAATTATATAGCTTATAATCTTTTGTACTAAGTTCCACGACATTGCCAAAATAGCACCAATAATAAAACCTAAATATGTTTTTCCCAAAAACAGAATTGATATTTCCAGCAATATAGCTTCTGTTAAAATAGCTATCATCGGGCCAAATATTACTGCCGATGGCGACATTGTTTTCATCACGGCACAAATAAGTCCTGCTCTCCAAAGTACTCCTTTTACATTCCATAAAAAAGCAGATGAAATAAGTATTATTAAGCCGATTGCCGTAAGGATATTTCCGCTAAATGGTATTTTTAGATTATGCAAAAAACTGCCGAATACAATTTCAGAAGCTGCCCAAATAGTTCCAATTACTGAGGCTTTTATCCATTTATCATTTAAAACAATACTATTCATTAATAATACAAATTTTTTGAGCACAATATTTGAATAAATGATAAGCGTTTGCACCTTCTTGGACGAGATTAAACAATATGTCAGGACTATGGTAGCGAGTTGCTCCTATTATATCAACGCCATTTTTAAAAAGTATGTCGGGAAGAATATTTGCACTTGGACCAACAACAATAATTTGCGATTCTTTTTTTGCTGCTCCTAATAAACCGTCTATTGTATTATTTACAAGACTTAAACCTGTTATTATTACAACATCTGAATTTGGCAGGATTGTTTTATATTCTTCGGCAGCCACATAGTATTTTTTATGTTCTTCAATAAAAATGTTCTCATCTAACTCCAAAACTTTAAGATTTGCACCAAATTGGGATAGAAACTCAATATACGACCTAAAAGCTCCAACTAATGTTATTTTTCTCCCTGGTTTAATATCTATCAAGTCAATTGGATCGGTGTTTTCAAGAATTTTGTATCTAGCAGCTTCTCTTTGTTTAGCCGAAATTGCGTTTAAAACTGCAATGCGTAAAGTGTCTATAAGGTTTGATTCTCTATCGAATTTGAATAAATCGGAAACTTTTTGATTGCAATATTTTGAAGGAGAAAAATCACCGTAATATCTGTTGTGTTTATTTGGACGGGATTGTTTCTGAAACAAGGTGCTTGCGACACCAATACTGTTATCAGAGAGCGCAACCGCAGTCATATTTACACCAAATAAAACTTTGCTAATCATCAACTCTTCAATTTCAGATGTATAATTATCTAAAATAGTTTGATAAGTTTGATTTATTATTGTGTGCATAGTGAATATGTAATTTTAAATTGTAAAAGTAATAAAAATTTACAATTTGAAATTAGATGCGTTTGCCCTGATACTACTTAAATAGTTTTATGTTCAAATACTGTGATTCGAGATCTTTATCGGATAGTAGTAATTTTGATAATATTTAAAAGTGCCAGTTTTACAAATTAAGTGAAATTCCAGCAATAAGAAACACGATTAAATAAATTACAAAAATTATTACGCTACTAATTATCCCGACCAACAGTGCTGCTTTTGCCCAGTTTGCTTTGCTGGGATTCCCGTTTCCAAAAGCCCAAACAAGCAACATAATAAAATTAATTAGTGGAATTGCCATGATTATCATAACACCTATCCATTCTCCAATTTTTATTGGTGGATACAATTTGGGAGTGTTTTGATTATAGTTTTGTTGATAATTTTGAGCTTGTGGTTGTTGTGGTTGTTGATATTGTTGTTGTGGCTGTTGATACTGTGCTGGGGGCTGTTGATATTGAGCTTGTGGAGGCTGTTGTTGAGTTTGTTGAGGAGCCTGCTGTGGTGGTTGCTGTGGCTGCTGTTGTTGTGGTGGTGGTTGCGGCGGTGGTGTTTGATTTGGCAAAGGTGGTGTTGTTTGCTGTTGATTTGTTTGCTCTGGCTGCTTTGGAGCCCTTTGAGCTGGGTCTTGATAGTTTTCTTCCATAGCTAATAATTATAAAATTTATAAAATAACAGATTTACAATCATCAAATTTATGAAAAATATTTTAAAATTCGTTATTAATGTGTCAGATATATTTTATTATCTGCAAAAAATATTTTACCAACTAAGAAAACTGAAAATTAATTTCCAAATTTTTAACAATGATGCTAAAGCAAGTTGAAGAAACAAAAGTTTTCACACCTGGCTGAAACCCAGTGGAATAGATGGTTTTAGAAGTACTACATTATTTACTTTTTGTCTGTTTATTTATTTACTGACCTTTACATTACCTTATACCAAAATGATACCAAAACACACGATAAATTCTTCTTCTATTTCCGTTTAATTGATAGCTTCGTGTAAAATGCTAAATATTTTCGTTAAATCTCATAATCATATCTCGATACTATTCATCGATTTGCCTTAATCTTCGGCATTTTACATCAATTTGAACTTTAAAAATTATACCGAGCTCAGGTTTTAAATCTAGGGATTGCAGATTTGCGAACAGATCAGGAGTTCTGAATTTAAAAAAATAAATGAGAGTATAGAGTTTTATAAAAAATGTTGAATAGTATCAGATGTGTTTGATGTGAAATTATATGAGTAAAGTTTTATTTTTTCCAAGTAGCTGGGTTTTTACGCCATTCTTGCAATAGTTTGAGGTCATTTTCAGACACATAACCAGTTTCTAAAGCATGTTCTATTAGCGAGTCATAATTACTTAAAGCAATAAGTTTTACATTTTCTTGATGAAAACTATCAATTGCTTTTTGGAATCCGTAAGTAAAAATAGCACACATCCCAATTACTTCGCAATGTGCCTCACGAATAGCTTTTGCAGCACTAAGACTACTTCCGCCGGTAGAAATTAGGTCTTCGATAACCAATACTTTTCCCCCTGATTCTAAATATCCTTCAATTTGATTACCCATGCCATGTTCTTTAGCTTTTGATCTTACATAAACAAAAGGCTTGTTCATTGCTTCGGCAACTAATACTCCTTGTGCGATTGCTCCTGTCGCAACGCCAGCAACGACATCAAAGTCAGCAAAATTTTCTTTAATAACTTTTACAAACGAATCTGTAATAAAATTACGAACTTCTGGATAAGATAATGTTTTACGATTATCGCAATAAATTGGTGAAAACCACCCCGAAGCCCATGTAAAATGATTTGCAGGCTCTAATTTAATTGCTTTAATTTGTAAAAGTT
>CAYNKH010000004.1:27882-42073 GCA_964397745.1 uncultured Bacteroidales bacterium
GCCCATGTAAAATGATTTGCAGGCTCTAATTTAATTGCTTTAATTTGTAAAAGTTTTGCGGCGATTTGTTTTGCAACTTGTTCCATAGAGATATGATTAAAATATTTTACAATAAAAAGTTTATTTTATTATCAGAAAAAATTTCTGACGAGAATTATAATGCAAAAATACTTTTTTCGGAGAAAGATGCCCTACAAAACAATCTAAATATTTTTTTAAATACTAACAATTCGTACTCACTAAATATTTACGGCATAAATAAGGGGGAGTATCAGCAATTTTTCACTGAGTATTTTATATTTATACAAGCTGCAGGTGGTATAGTTCGTAATTTAAAGAGCGAGCTTTTAATCATCAAGCGTTTGGGCTTTATCGATCTTCCAAAAGGAAAATTAGAAGCTGGTGAATCCTCCAAGGTCGCTGCAGTAAGAGAAGTTTGTGAGGAATGTGGGATAAAACCTTCGGACATAATTCTGCATGATTTATTTGCAAAAACATATCATATTTATCCTTACAAGAAAGGCTTTGCTTTAAAAGAAACATTGTGGTTTAATATGGATTTTATTGGAAATTATAAATTATATCCGCAAACAGAAGAAGGCATTACCGAAGTTGTAATGGTAAATCAAGTACAATTAGACTCCTATTTAAAAGATACCCATCCATCATTAAAGGAAATATTGAAATTTTAATTTGTCACGTAACAATGTAATACTGGAAGTATCAAAGAATCACTGTATCACAAAATTCAGAACTCCTAATCCATCCTTAATTATCAGTTGCTTCTGCCCTTTTTGTCGTATTCAATTAATTTCTTTGTTTTTGCAGAAAAAAGTTTTATAAACCTGAGTTCGATTTAGTTTTTGTTTATTTATTTACTGACGTTTACATTGCCTCCTATCTACTGGCAGAAATAAAATTGGATTTTTTTGTCGGCAATGTAAGTCAAATTTCCACACAACTTTAAGGTTAATCTTCAAATCTGGAGATTGCTGATTTGCGAATAGATCAGAGGTTCTGAAATTTACCCGTTACTTAACGGTTAATAAACGACTAAGGCTCAGTACCCATTGCAGCGGAATAGTTTCAAAAATATCAAAGTGTCCAATTTTTCACAAGAAAAACAGTAGTCGGTACTAAGTAATCAGAGAATTTGCTGCAAAATATACCACTGTATCACAGTATCACATCAACATCTACGTAATTTTCACTTTCTTTTCTTTGTCTTTGGTTCAATCAAGTTTTTTTGTTTTGCGTAATCGCTCCATGATTTGCAATTTGACTCTGATTTAATTTTATCTCGTTGATAATAGTGGCATAATGCTGCTGCTAATCCGTCGGTTGCATCTAATTGTTTGGGCAGTTCTTCGAGTTTTAATAATTTTTGTAACATTCCAGCAACTTGCTCTTTTGATGCAGTTCCAGTTCCAGTTATTGCGATCTTAATTTTGCGAGGAGCATATTCAAATATTGGAATGGTTCGTGTAAGTGCGGCAGCAATTGCGGCACCTTGTGCACGTCCGAGTTTTAACATAGATTGCACGTTTTTTCCTTGAAAAGGAGCCTCAATTGCCAACTCATCAGGGTTAAAACCGTCAATTAATTGTAAAGTTCTTTCGTAAATATGTTTTAATTTATTAAAATGTCCATCCATTTTACGCATATCCACAATACCAAAGCCGACCACCTCAACTGCTTTCCCCTTTTCATGGATAACTCCATAGCCCATTATATTTGTGCCTGGGTCTATTCCTAATATTATTCGGTCTTTTGACATTGTCATGGTTTTGCATCTGTCAATTTGCGCAAGTTTTGACGAGCTTCAACTGTAAAAATACTTCCTGGATAATCAGCAATAAGCTTAAAATATGCATCTTCGGCTAAGTCTATGTTTTTTAGTTTTTCTTGTATTAGAGCATAATTGAACAAAGCATTATCGGCAAGTACATCATAAAGATAGGTGTCTGCAACTTCTTTATAAAGTTTTGATGCTTCGTTGTAATTTCCAGTAGCTTCATAAATCTGTGCTTTTTTATACAATACGTCATCAATTAAAGTGTGTGATGGATAAAACTGTACTATTGAATCGAGACTTTTGAAAGCTAAATCGTATTGTTTTGAGAAAACATAAAAATCAGCACGTGCAAAAATTTGCATTGTAGTTTCAGTAGTATCAAGATTAAAGTTTTCGCTAATAAATAGACTTAGTTCCATGGCATCATTAGCAATAAGCTTAGATGTACTGGACTTTAAAACATCAAGTTGTGCTTGTGCCCACTTAAATTGGCCAGTGTAATAAGCTAATTTTGCTTTTCTAAAACGAGCCTCATGTCCTATTGGAGATTCGAGCATTGCTTTTTCGACTTGTGCATAAACTAAAATTGCATCCCAAGGGTTATTATTTAGGAAATAAATATCGCCAAGCATTAGTTTCATAATCTGTTCCTGTTCAGGTAAAAATCTTCGTTCGCCGATGCTCTTCTCAATAAGTTCAATTGCCTCTTGGTGCTTATTCAAGTAAAAAGCTTTTACATTGACCAAAGCATAGATAATTTTGTATGATTCTCTGCGTAAAACCATGCTTAAAGCATCTGTTAACATTTGTTCCAGTTCAATAAGTTCGGCTTTGTCGGGATTTAAAACGGAGCTTGTTTTTACGTACAGGACATTTAGATACTCTATATATGCAGAATTATAGATGTAATTTTCCTGCCCCTTCTTCATAAGATAATCAAAAGCCTCTAAAGCCAACTCAAACTCTTCGTTTTCGTAAAGCATCATTCCAAAATTTAGAATATCATTTTCACTTCCTGTTTTGGTTCGTTTGTCAATAGCATAAAGCTGATTTAAAGCGACTCTAAATTTTCCAGATTGCGTATAATGCCATATAAGCAATTGGTTGAAGCTCATATTCTGAGGCTCTTGCTGTATTTTTTGAAAAATTGCTGTTTCAATAACACTTTCGACACTTCCGTCAATATCGTTTGCCATAACGTATTGTAAACGTGATTGCAAGGTGTTCATTACGTTTGGATTATTTTTTAGATGTTCTAAATAATAGTCCATCATGCGTTGATAATCTCTTTGTATATAATATAGGTTTCCTAATTCCATATTAAAATTTGTCATCAGATAAGCTCCACCAGTTTTATATACTTGCTCGGCATACGAGTATTGTCGATAGTTTATAAACTTGGCGGCTGCACCAAACACATTGTTTTTATTTCGTTTTACAAGTTCGATTACTTCGTTAAAAATATCTTCAGCGTCTTTAATTTTGTTGGTATTATAATACACCATGCCTAAGTCTATTTTGAGGTAATAGTCATTTTTATTTTTCCGACTCTCCTTTTTCAAGAACTTTTCGGCAATATCATAATCTTTGAGTATAAATAAACAACGCAAATAATAGTCTCTATTGTTTTTATAACCAGTTTCATCGTAAAGTTTATGATATAATTCGGCAGCCTTATCGTACTCTTCGTTTTTATAGTACTTTAGAGCTAATTGTGCATCATTGTTTTGAGCAAAACCCGATAATTGCATTACTAATAATACAATCAGAAGCAGGATGAAGCGATATATTTGTTTTATTTTCAATGTGAGCAATTATAGTTTTAGTAATTGTAAAATAACGAAAAAGAACTCGATTTTCATATAATTTATTTAGATATTATATTAAAACCGGTAAAAGGACGCAGTACTTCGGGAATAATAATTCCTTCTTCGGTTTGATAATTCTCAATAATTGCAGCCATAATTCGAGGTAATGCAAGAGCGCTGCCGTTAAGAGTATGAGCAAGTTTTGTTTTCTTTTCATTTTCAGGTTTATATCTAAGTTTTAGTCGATTTGCCTGAAAATCTTCAAAGTTTGAAACTGAACTTACTTCAAGCCATCTTTCTTGTGCAGCCGAAAAAACCTCGAAATCAAAAGTAAGAGCCGCCGTAAAACTAATATCTCCTCCACAGAGTCTAAGAATACGGTAGGGTAGTTCTAATTTTATTAAGATATTTTCGACATGCGATTTCATTTCCTCAAGTGCTTGGTATGATTCTTCGGGTTTTCTAATCTGTACAATTTCTACTTTATCAAATTGATGCAAACGGTTTAAACCACGCACATGAGCCCCCCACGAGCCAGCTTCGCGTCTAAAACAAGCCGAATAAGCCATGCTTTTTATTGGAAAATCATTTTCTGATAATATAACATCTCTATAAATATTCGTTATCGGTACTTCTGCAGTAGGAATTAGGTATAAATTGTCAGCAGTTATATGGTACATCTGTCCTTCTTTATCGGGTAATTGTCCTGTTCCAAAACCACTTTCTTCGTTTACAAGAAGTGGTGGTATTATTTCGGTGTATCCAGCATTTTCGGCTTCATCAAGAAAGAAATTTATCAGTGCTCTTTGAAGTTTGGCTCCTTTCCCGATATAAACAGGAAAACCTGCACCAGTAATTTTGGTTCCTAACTCAAAATCAATGATATTATAATCTTTGATCAATTCCCAATGTGGTTTGCTGTTTGTGAGATTGGGCATGAGACCACCTTCTTTTATAATTTCATTATCATTTTCACCTTTGCCAGGTTTAACTGACACATGAGGTAAGTTAGGTAATTGAACAATCAATGAGTTTAGTTCTTTCTCGATGTTTGCAAACAATATTTCTGCTTCTTTTATTTGCTCTTTAATCTCACCTGTTTTTCTTCTTGCTTCTTCTGCCTCGTCTTTTTTTCCTTGTGCAAAAAGTTTTCCTATCTCTTTTGAAATATCATTCATTTGCATCTGCAAATTATCTTTTTTAAGCTGATATTCTCTTCTTTTATCATCACAAGAAATAATATCTTCCACTAAACTTGCTGCATCGAAGTTCTTGATTTTCAGATGATTGATTACGTTCTCTTTTTGGTCTCTTATAAGTTTTATCGTTAACATACTCTCTAAATTTTTATAGTGCGAAGTTATTAAAAATGTGGGAGATATAAAACAAGAGTGCAGAATAATCGTTTTATCTGTTCATCAGCAATTTATGTCCTTATTAAGTAAAAATTAGAAAATGCGTGTTTTCAATAATTTGCAATGAATATTAAATTAAAAAACGAATTGTTCAACTTAAATTTTTTTATCTTTGCAAAAACAAGCTGTATTATTGATGAAACTTCATACTGAGCAATTAATAAAAAAATATGGGAGTCGCACTGTCGTAAAGGGTGTTAGCGTTGAGGTTAAACAAGGCGAGATTGTTGGTTTGCTTGGTCCTAACGGGGCTGGCAAAACGACAACTTTTTACATGATAGTTGGTTTAATTAAGCCTAATCAGGGGCGAGTTTTCCTTGATGATGTTGATATTACAAGAGAGCCTATTTATAAAAGAGCCCGTAGAGGTATTGGGTATCTCGCTCAGGAAGAGTCTATTTTTCAAAAAATGTCGGTGCAGGATAATATTAAAGCGATTTTGGAAATGACCAAACTTAGCCGCAAGGAACAATTACGAAAGACCTCACAACTTCTTAATGAGTTTGGGCTTTCGCATATTCGTAAAAGTAAAGGCTTTCAACTCTCAGGTGGAGAACGTCGCCGTACCGAAATTGCTCGAGCATTAGCAATTGACCCTAAATTTATTCTACTTGATGAGCCTTTTGCGGGAGTTGACCCAATTGCTGTTGAGGATATTCAAAAAATTGTAATGCATCTAAAAGAAAAAAATATCGGAGTTCTAATTACCGACCATAATGTTCACGAAACACTATCAATTACTGATAGAGCTTACCTGTTATTTGAAGGTGATATTTTGAAAAGCGGCTCTGCCGAAGAACTTAGTGAAGATGAACAAGTGCGAAAATTATATCTTGGCGAAAATTTTGAACTAAGAAGATAATACCTTTCAAATGTGTTATTAAACTTTGTTTTTATAAGCTATCAGATGTAAAAATATATTAAGTTTGCAAATAGTTAAGACTGGTTATTTTGTCGATTTATTTTGACAAGTCCAGTCTGTTTTTTAAGATGATATTTTATAATGGAAGAAGAATCTAGGCCAAAATTGTTTGGCATTTCAAAGCTGGAAAATTTCAAAGATAAATTTACCAAAAACTTATTTGTCGCACTTTTGGACAATAGAGTTCAAATAGGTAAATCCCCTATATTAATAACATATACAGCGATTAACATTAAAAATAAAATCTGATGAGTATTATCTTATTTAAACTTGCAATAATTTTATCAATTGTCTTGTTTTTCGTACCTAAACAAACACAATACTATTTTGGTTTATTCTTGCATCTTGTAATAATAAGCATCAGTAGTATTTGGGCAATTCCACAGTTACTTATTATTACAGAACCATTAAATTTGGCATTAATGCCTTTTATGGGACATACTTTAAATATCGAAATTGATAATTTGTCGGCATTTTTTATTTTGGTGGTAAATTTTACAATTTTGACTGGAATTATCTATGCCAAAGCTTATTTGAAACCGTATTTTGATAAGAAAAGTAAAACAGAATTTGCATTACATTATTTTAATTTTCTGTGGTTACATATTTCAATGCTTTTAGTGGTAATGTTACGGGATGCTTTGGCTTTCTTATTCATTTGGGAAATAATGTCTTTGTCTTCATTTTTCCTTGTAATATTTGAAAGTGAAAAAAAAGAAACCATAAAAATTGGCATTAAGTATCTGATACAAATGCACATAGGCATTATATTTTTGTTGACAGCTTTTATATGGGCTTATGTTCAAACTGGTGCCGAATTTAGTTTTGATGGTTTAGCCTTATTTTTTGAAAATCATAATCCATTTTATTTGTTTATTGTATTTTTCATCGGTTTTGGCATCAAAGCAGGATTTATTCCTTTGCATTCATGGCTGCCACACGCACACCCGGCTGCACCATCTCACGTTTCGGGTGTTATGAGTGGAGTAATGATTAAAATGGGAATTTATGGTATTTTACGCGTCTTGACTTACATTCATCACGACTTGTTTTATATTGGGTTATTTATTTTAATTATCTCACTTATATCTGGTTTAGTAGGTGTTTCCTTGGCTATTGTTCAGCACGATATGAAAAAGCTTTTAGCCTACCATAGTATCGAAAATATAGGAATTATTGGTATTGGCATCGGGTTAGGAACTATTGGATTAGCACAAAACATCCCTCTTTTGGCAGTGCTTGGTTTTGGAGGCGGAATCTTGCATATTCTTAATCACTCTCTTTTTAAATCATTGTTATTTTATACCGCAGGTTCGGTGTATCAACAAACACATACTCGAAATATTGAACACTTGGGGGGGGTAATTAAAAAAATGCCTAAAACTGCATTATTCTTTCTGCTTGGAGCATTAGCTATATGTGGTTTGCCTCCTTTTAATGGTTTTATTTCTGAATTTCTGATTTACTCAGGAATGTTTAAATCCCTTCATTCGGCAGGTTTATTTACTGATACTATTTTACTTTTTAGTTTTATTGGATTAGCTATTATCGGAGGCTTGGCTATATTTTGTTTTACTAAAGTTTTTAGTATTATTTTTTTAGGAAATGCCCGTTCAGAAAAAGTTGAGCACGCCAAAGAAGTTGAAAATTCAATGCTCTTACCTAATTTCTTAATTGGTTTTATGATTATACTTATCGGTTTTATACCGTTTATCTTTATGCAGCCATTAGCGAAAATTGTTGGAATGTTTGCACCAAATACAAATGCTATTTACCAAATTATACCAACTTTAAACAATATTAGTTTATCGTCAGGGATTTTTATTGCCGTAATAGGATTACTTTGGATTTTACGTTCGTGGCAACAAAAAAAGCAAGCTATAAAACAAGAGCCAACCTGGGGTTGTGGATATACTGGAGCTAATCCTGCTTTGCATCAATATACAGCAACTTCCTATGCCAATAATTTTGTGCAATTATCCTCAAAATTAGTCAATGTTAAAAAAGAATTTAAAGATTTTCAACTTGCTGAAATTTTCCCACAAGAGCGAGAGTTTAATACTCATTCTAGCGATGTTTTTGAAGATAAATTAGTTAGTAAGCCTTCAAATAAAATTATGCAATGGTTCAAACAAATAGCTGTTTTCCAAACAGGAAAAATACAACACTATTTGCTATATGCATTAGTTTTTTTGATTGTAATATTTTTGCTCACTTATTTAAACTGGATATAAAATGATAAGTTTATTATTAATATTAATTTCAGCTCTGTTTTTTGTGGGTATCATCACGCAAGTGAAAGCAAAAATTGCTGCACGCAAAATGCCATCGGTATTACAGCCGCTTTTCGACCTTGTTAGATTATTTAAAAAAGGTGCAATTTATAGTCAAACCACATCAATTATTTTTAAAATAGCTCCTTTAATTTATTTGGCTACAATTCTTATAGCCACTTTGTTTATTCCTATTGGTTCGCAAAAAGCTATTTTATCTTTTGAAGGCGATTTTGTGTTTTTTGCTTATTTACTTGCCATGGGTAAATTTATGATGATAATTTCAGCAATGGATACAGGTAGTGGATTTGAAGGAATGGGTGCTAATCGTGAGGCCTTGTATTCTATGTTAGTTGAGCCAGCTTTTTTTATTTTGGTGGGGTCAATAGCATTGTTTACTGATAATGTTTCATTTCATGAGTTGTTTATGAATCTTCATTTAAGCAGTCATTTATCTTATATTATTGGGATTGCTGCCATTTATGTGTTAGTTTATATCGCGATGGTGGAAAATTCGAGAATGCCTGTTGATGATCCAAAAACACATTTAGAACTCACTATGGTTCACGAAGTTATGGTATTAGATAATAGCGGTTTTGATTTGGGATTAATTAATATCGCTACCTGGCTAAAATTTGCCATTTATGGAAGTTTGATTTCTAACTTTTTGATAAGTGCTTATTGGACTTGGTATTGGCAAATATTAACTTATCTGGGAATACAATTTGTTTTTGCCTTTTGCATTGGCGGTTTAGAGGCTTTTCGGGCAAGGAATAAAATCGAAAAAAATCCACAATGGATTATTATGTTATCAGCTATTGCTGTGGTTGTGTTTTTAACAACATTAATTATTACTAAAAAAATAATTCTAAATTAAAATGGGCTATTTATTTATTATATTATTTGCTGTAACTTTAATTTATTTCGCTTTGTCGGAGCGCGTAAAAAAGTTTGTTTGGCTTTTGTCTATTCAAGGATTTATCTTGTTTGGAGTGGTATTCTTCGATTTAAACGAGATTCGAATTTTCGACTTTATTTTTATCTTGGTAGAAACTATTTTGGTAAAAGCAATTTTGGTTCCTTGGTTTCTTAACAGAGTAAGAAAGCATAATGACCTAAAACGTGTACAAGAAACTTCTATCCCTGTATTTTATTCTATAATTGTTGTTGTTATAAGTTTAATAATGAGTTTTTTAATAAGCAGTAATCTTGATAATAGCAGTATTCACACTAAATATTTCACTGTTGCATTTGCTTCAATTTTATTTGGTCTATATTTTATTATTATCCACAAAAATATTTTCTCCCATGTTGTTGGTTACCTAATCATTGAAAATGGAATATTCTTACTTTCATTAGCTGTAGGAAGCACCATGCCTATGATGGTAAATTTGGCCATATTGCTTGACGTATTAATGGGAGTTTTAGTATTTGGGACTTTTATTAATCGCATCGGGAATACATTTAATAGTACTGAAATAGACCAGCTTTCTAACCTAAAAGATTAACAAAATGTTATTAATATTTTTAATCATATCAGTTGTTTTAAGTTTAATTGTTTTTATCGCTAAAAATAATTTTCTTACAAAATTGCTCACTCCAATTTATTTACTGTCAGTTGTAGGAATTAGTATTTACTCATTTTTACATTTAAACCAGACTGATTCCATTTTTTATAAATTTGATGCTTTAGGAGTTTTATTAACATTAGTATTATGTGTTTTAAGTATCGCAACATTTTATCATAGTTTTTTACATGTAACACGAAACAATTATTCTGCGCCAAAAGGGGCTTTATATTATTCATCGTTAATGATGTTAATTACTGCAATAATAAGTGCTTATTTCGCAGAAAACATTGCAGTTTTGTGGGTTAGCATTGAAGCTACTACTTTATTTGTTGCAATCTTAATCTTTCACGAAAGGAGCAAAGATGCTCTTGAAGCTGCTTGGAAGTATTTGTTTGTTTCGTCGGTGGGTGTAGCTCTTGCATTTATTGGGATTTTATTTTTAAGCATTATAGCCAGTGATAGTGGGTTTCATGGTCTTAGTTTTGGCTTTTTAACAAGTTTAGCTAATAATATGGATGCTAATTGGTTAAAAATTGCTTTTATATTAATAGTAACAGGATTTTCGGTTAAACTTAGTGTTTTTCCTCTCTTTGCAGTTGCCATAGATGCAAAAACAGTAGCAGCATCGCCTGTAAACGCTTTAATGTCAACTGCATTAGTTAATGTCGGGTTTGTCGGGATTTATCGAACTTATATTATTATTTCACAAACTGAAATTTTGCATTGGGGTCAAAATGTTTTGATGATTATTGGCGTTATTTCAATTTTTCTTGCTGCAATTCAATTGACACGTGTAAAACGCATAAAGCGTATGCTTGCTTTTTCGTCAATGGAGCATATGGGTATTGTTCTTTTAGGCTTATCAGTTGGAGGGATTGGATACTATGCAGCTATTTTACATCTTGTCTTTCATTCATTTGTTAAAGCAGGTTTGTTTTATCAAGTCGCACCACTTGCTCGATTTACAAAGACACTTTGGATAAAGGATATGGGCATGTATTTTAAAATAAACCCGATTGGAGGATTAGTCTTTATCTTAGGAATAATTTCAATATTAGCTATTCCGCCTTCTGGCTTATTTATTAGTGAATTTTTAACTTTTAAAGCACTATTTATCAATGGGAATTATTTTGTTGCAATATTGGTATTACTCTTATTAACAGTAATTATCTTTTTGTTTGCTAAAAGTGCGTTTCATATTTTATTTAGTGATAATAAAATTGAGATTGATGACACCATTAAACCAAATCTATATGAAAATATTTCGCAATTTATTTTATTTGGATTGGTAATTTATTTGGGAATAAACCCCCCAGTGTTTTTTACTGATTTAATCAATGAAGCCATTGCCATTTTAATATAAAAAACTATGGAAATATTAAGAATAAATAATAACCAAAGCGTTCAATTAGATGAAATAAATATTTTATCTTATGATGAGTTTTTTGCTATAGTTTTAGATTTATTGAGCGATGAAAATAAACATTGTGTAAACTATTTTGCTTATCTCAATGATGCTGATTTACAATTTATTATGGCTATTGCTGATGATGCAAATCACGATATAATAATTTTATCACATATTCTAAAATCTAATAATATACAAGAGTTAAAATCACTTACCCAAGCTATTTTTGCATTACATATTTTTGAACGAGAAATACATGAGAATTTCGGCGTTAATTTTATCAATCATCCTTGGCAAAAACCTGTAAGATTTCCTCATAATCGAGCTAATCAAAAAATGCAAATTAACGATTATCCTTTTTATAGTATTAAAAGTGAGGAATTGCATGAGGTTGGTGTTGGTCCTATTCATGCAGGCGTTATTGAACCAGGGCATTTCCGATTTATCTGTAATGGCGAAAATGTTTTACATCTTGAAATTCAATTAGGTTGGCAACATCGAGGTGTTGAGCAATTATTTTTAGCTAAAAAACAAGGATTACAACGTAATATGTTAGCCGAAAATATTGCAGGAGATTCTACCATTGGGCATACTACAAGTTTTGTGCAAATAATGGAGTCATTATCCAATAACAAGATAAGTGAACAAACACAAATTGAACGTGCTTTGGCAATGGAATTAGAACGTATTGCTATTCATACTGGTGATATTGCAGCTTTATGTGTCGATGCTGCATATCATCTAGGAGCCAATGTTTTTGCTATTTTGCGTACAGCCATTATTAATTTTACACAATATTGGTGCGGTAATCGTCTTGGGAAAAGTTTGGTGCGAATGGGAGGGACACATTTTACTTTTACCGAAGAACTAAAAGCAGAATTGCTTAAAGTTTTGGTTAAATTTGAAAAACAATTTGAGGAAATGGCCAGTTTAACTTATCGTTTACCAAGTGTACAAAACCGTTTCGATTTTGTAGGTGCAGTTTCAAGAGAACAAGCATATTTGATTGGTACAGTAGGCCTTTCAGCCAGAATGTCGGGAATTGAAAGAGATATTCGTATTTCTCATCCTAATTTGCCATATCAAAAATTCCCTTACAAAACTATTACAGTTCCAAATGGAGATGTATTTGCCCGTTTTAAACTTAAAAAAAATGAAATACGACAATCTATAGCGTGGATTAGAAATTTAATGGACAATTATATTTTTGATGCTTCAAAAACAGAAAAACCAAACTATAATTTAAAATTAAAACCTGATAGCTTTGCTATTTCGCTAAACGAAGCTTGGCGTGGTGAAATTTGCCATTGTGCAATATCAAATAGTAAAGGAGAATTAAAATATTACAAAATTAAAGACCCATCAATACACAATTGGAAAGCATTGGAATTGTCGTTAAGAAATACCGAAATTTCCGATTTTCCAATTAATAATAAGAGTTATAATTTAAGTTATTGTGGAAATGATCTTTAAAGAATTTTCAAATAAAGTGTAAATATCAATAAAAAATGATAAAAGAAGGTAAAGTAATATTACATAATGGGAAACAATATATTCCAGATTTACGAAATGTAAATTTACGTCCACCATTTCGTGGGAGACCCGAAATATCTGGGGTGACAGTGGACGAAAAAGCATTAGTCGATATTTGTCCTTTAGGAGCTATTTCTGCAAATCCTATTAGTTTAGATATGGGGAAGTGTGCTTTTTGTGGCGAGTGTGCTTTTGCTTTTCCAGAGAAAATAAGATTTACTACAGACTATATAATTTCATCGAACAAAAGAGAAAATTTAATTGTAAAAGAAGCTGAAACTCATCCAATTTATTTTGATGAAAATGCTATCAGAAAGGTTGTTAAAAAGACTTTTGGAAAGTCGTTAAAGTTGCGACAAGTTTCTGCTGGAGGTGATAATTCGTGCGAGTTAGAATTGGGTGCGTCTGGAAATGCCAACTTTGATATGAATCGATATGGAATAGAATTTACAGCTTCTCCTCGTCATGCAGATGGTATTGTGGTAACAGGTCCAATTACCGAAAATATGGCAGGTCCTTTACGTATTGCCTACGATGCGATTCCAGAACCTAAAATCTTTGTCTTATGCGGCGTAGATGCTATAAGTGGCGGATTATTTGCCGATAGTAAGGCCATTAATCGTAGCATTTTAAAAGATATTAAAGTGGATTTATTTATCCCTGGCAATCCATCTCATCCATTGACTATTGTAAACGGGATTTTAGATTTAACGAGATGGTTTAATAAAAACAGAAAAAACCTAAAGTAAGATTTTGCACAATTTCAATTCCTAAATTCTTTAGTATTCAGATTCCTGTTTTCGTAAATCGAGATATACAGGCAAGTGGTCGCTATATCCTCCGTGATATTTGAATCCGATATATGTTCTATTTACTCTTTCCCCTGGGTATTTATCATCAGGTTCTAATAAAAAATCAGCATTAAAAACATGTGCATCTTCAAGTTTTGTAAAAATTGAACTTGTGGTGTCCATCATTCCTCCACTTACAATAATTTGGTCAAGAACTCCCCATTGTCCGTTGTATTTATGTGTACCCAAGTTCTTTACATTTTGTAGATAATATGACAAATTATATAAACTTTTTGGTTTTATGTCATCGTATTCGATTTTGGCTTTTAGTTTTTCTAAGACACTTCTGTCGGTTGGATAATCGTTTAAATCACCCATGATAATAATATTTGCATCAGAATTAACTCTAAATATTGAATCCGTTTCTTTCCTTACAAGATTGGCAACATACATTCTTTTCTCTTCGGTTTCCATTTGTCCTCCCCATCGAGAAGGCCAATGATTAACAAATATATGTAATGTGTCATTTCTGTTAGTAAAACCCGAAACGTATAAAATATCTCTTGTTGGCCCTCCTGAAATGGACTTTGGCCACTGAACCTCTATTGCTTTTTTCAATATTGGCGTAAAATAATCGCTTCGATAAAACATTGCCACATCAATTCCTCTTCTATC
>CAYNKH010000004.1:42173-43500 GCA_964397745.1 uncultured Bacteroidales bacterium
GTATCAAAAAGATTTTCAACATTATAAAACATTACTCTATATTCTGAGCGTGATGAGATGGTTTTTTGGTTTTCATCGGATAAGTTTTTATTGGTTTTACAGGAAAATAATCCTATAAAACCAAATACTCCTATTAAAACGATAATCTTTATATTTGCTTTCATAGTAATGTTTTTTTCAAAAATAACAAAAATAAAGGAATAAATAGCAAATCTATTCTTGTCTTTCATAAGCACCAATATCAGGAGCATTATCTGATAATCGACTGTTGCCGTCTTGGTCGTTTGGCACAAGTTGTCCTATTTCTGGTTTTCCTGTATCTTTAGCAGGCGACAAGGTATCTAAATGATAATCATAGGGTTTGGTGGTTTCAATAAACTTAGGATTTTCATTCCAGATATTATCAATAAAATAATCAGAGCCTTGTATGTTTTCGTATTCCAATGATTTTATAAGACAATTATCGAATCTAAAATTTGCTTCGGCATCTTCGGCAAGATCTAAAATAATTTCATTGTCACGTGATCCATAAATAATGCAATTTCCAAAATAGGCATTTTTGAGATCCCTATACGAGACCTCAGTGCCTGCACCAACATTGTATGTATAGTAATTATTCAAAATTACCTGAGGCGTTTGTCTGTTTCCAACCCAATAGTTAGCAAGTGTACAGTGAATGAAAGAATAATCGCCCCCTATTAAACAAGCGACATTATACTGTCCACTATTTGCAAATACGCAATTTTCTGCTTCGATATGAGCACCAAGGGCATATAATCCTACAATTTTAGAGTTCTCAATATTGGAGTTTTTTAGAATTAAAGTTGGAACTCCAGGAGTTACACAGGAATCGACTTGTAATCCAATTATGCTATTTTTAATTTCTGCGTAATCAATTATATTATACATGGAGCCTGCCAAAAGGTGAACACCTCCAAAAATACCTGTTGTGTTTCCATAATTATCTTGTAAAAAAGCACCCCATTGTCCAGCTGTTTCGCTATAATTTTCTTCTAATCTATCACCTGTAAAAGTAACCATATTGTCTAATTGTCCATTAACAATTAAACTACCTTTTACAAACAAACTTGCACCACGATGAAAATACACCTTAGAGCCTGCGTTAATAGTTAAAGTTACTAGTGTATCAACTAAAGCGGAATTATAAATCAAAACTGGTTTATCAGCATTCCATGTTGTGTCGTTTAAGATGTAGTTACCATTAAGTAAGGTAACATCTTGACCAAATGCCACCAGTTTAACATTTTGAGTATTTCCATTTGACACAAACATAACAGAATCTTCCTCAATCATTTCATCACTATTG
>CAYNKH010000005.1:0-42776 GCA_964397745.1 uncultured Bacteroidales bacterium
AAGATATTCAATATGCTGCTTCATAAAATAACGGTAAGAGACTGTCGGGTTAATACACACAATATGTACATATAATCCGAGATCTAAAACCACATAAAAAACAACTCTAAAAATCCAGAACTCCTAATCCAACCCTGATTATCAGTTACTTTTGCCCTTTTTTTCGTATTCAACTAATTCCTTGTTTCTGCAGAAAAAAGTTTTCATCAATTCGGCATACTTTATTATTTGACAAGCCCTGAATCTTCAAATCTCACATCAATCTGAACTCTAAAAATTATGTCGAACTCAGGTTATTACAGTCAAATTTATCTGACTATAAAAAAAGAGAAAAACAAGTGACTTTAGCAACATTTATAAGCTTTTAAAATTATAGTTTCCGCTTCGATTTTTATCAATACACACTCGAATTTAGGTTTGGATCCAATTAATATTAGACATTTGCATTTGACAATTTTAACAAATGATGCTAAAGCAAGTGGAAAAAATAAAAGTTTTCACAGTTGGCTGAAGCCAACCGTAATAAATAACAGATTAATTGCTGCTGATAACTTAAAAATGGATAGCAGACATGAATATAAAATGATGAATTAAGGGTTTATCAAACAAATGATAACAAAAAATTGTTTTTTACGTTAATCAGAATAATAAAAACATCCATTGAAACAATTGAAGGTATAACGAATATTTGCGATTGTAATTCTAAATTTAAGATGATAAGTAGAAAAGAAACAATAATCAAAATAAGAAGATAAAAGTATGAAGACTAAATTTTTAATTTTAACCGTATTAGGATTAATTTTCGTTTTTCAATCATGTGATAAGCAAGAAGGCGAGCAGAATAATGAGCCTTATATTATTTTAAAGGATGGTAATGCCGAAATAATTAATCAGGATACAATTGAAGTTGATTCAATATCAGTTCAGGAGTTATTAATTGAGACAGGCTTTGAAGGTTCATCCCCTAGATATCTAAGACAGATTAACAATGGCGATATTGTTGACATCTCTGATTCAAGCGATGTTGAATTAATCTCATATAGCAGATCAGAGATAGAGTTTGAAAACATTATATTGACGACAAATATTACTGATATGCACCTCACAAATGGTTCTATAATTAAGACAACTGTGCGTTTGGGTACTGATATGTCTAAATCAATTTATTATAAAATTAAATAAGGTTTACCAATCAAGCAACCCACCCCACCAGTAAAAGCTAACAACCTTAGTTAAAGGCACACCTCATCTTTGCTCGGCATAAACCAGGCGAGACACGAATACGGCGGTTCTTTAGCTTATAAGAATAACGAAGGTGTGTAAACCAAAAAATATCTTTTAAATTTGTTTCGGGCATTTTGATATCAACTTTGTATAAATGGATTTAGAAACTTTTTGATAGACACTAAAAAGATAAACATATCCTCTTTTGTTAAGTCGTGATAATGTAATGGTAGTAACCAATATATAAACACAAATTTGTAAAATTCGAAAATTTGCAACTCGATTATTATATACACATTTAACCAGAAATCAAAATCTCATAAAAAACATACCTAATAATTGACAAAAACAATATTTGAAAATAAAAAGCATCATTATTAAATGCCAAAACACTTTACAAATTGATTTTAAAGTTTTATATTTACCATAAATATGTAATTGCTAAAAAAAATAAATAGAAGTTTCAAATGCTAAATTCATAAGAAGCTTTCAAATTTACCGAGTATTGATACAGGCATAGATTAATAAATTCAAGAATATGGAAGAAAATAATTCTCAAATAATTATATATCAAACTAATAAAAGAAAATAAGAAGGGGAAATAATCGAACTCAAACTAAAAACCTGAGTTCAATATTTTCAAACAAAAGGGGCTTACAAAACGAAAATATCTTTTGTAAGCCCTTTAATAATTTTTACAATAATTTAGCCTATTACCTTATCAATTACATAGTGTCCGCAAAAACCGAGTTAAGCTTCTAGTTCTACTTGTCTCTTTCTCTGTAATTTTACAGGCACTACGCAGGTTCCTGAAGCACGGCAAACCACTACTGGTTCTTCAAGAACATCCGCTGCGGAATCAGAAATATCTGTGCGAGTCTGAATTACTTTTCTAGCTTCAAAAATCATTTTGCGTGAAGAGTTTCCAATCTTTGTAATTTCTCCCACCGCTTCAATATAATCACCAGCATAAACAGGAGCTAAAAACTCAACGCTGTCATAGGATACGAAAAGTCCTTCGTTACCATCGTGATTAATAAGCAATTCGGTTGCCACATCTCCAAAAAGTTCGAGCATTGTAGCTCCATCCACTAAATTACCTCCATAATGAACATCTTTATAGCTCATTCTTAAACGAATCATTGATTTTAATTTCATAATATATATAATTTTATAATTTTTAATTTTCACTATTTATCGCCTTTCAAAACCGTATCTCAATTATCAGTTTTTTAAACTCTATCGTATGCCAAGTAATCTATCGTAACAAAGCAACGACATCACAATACAATAAAGTGATACTACCAAATTAATTGAGTTTTCAGTCCAAGGTTTTCTCTATCCCAGCTCTTTTGCAAGTCTATCAGTAAGCTGTGGAATAACTTGCGTTACATCGCCCACAATACCAATATCAGCGACATCAAAAATTGGTGCAAACTTATCTTTGTTTACCGCAATAATAAAGTCGGATTCTTCCATTCCTGCCAAATGCTGAATTGCTCCAGAAATTCCAAAAGCAAAATATAAATCGGGACGCACAGTTTTTCCAGTTTGTCCAACCTGACGTTCTTGAGTTACAATTCCAGCATCTACAATTGCACGTGAAGCAGAAACTTCAGCATTCAATATTTTTGCAAGCGACTGTAGTTTATCAAAACCTTCTTTACATCCAACTCCTCTACCACCGGAGATTAAAATTTTGGCTTCAGTAATGTCAACCTTTCCTTTGTCTTCTTTTACATTTTCGATTATTCTTACTTTAAATTTAGATTTATCGAAAACAGGTTTAAAGTTAATTACATTTCCTTTTTTACTCTCTTGGCGATCTGCTTTTTGCATCACACCAGGTCGAACAGTTGACATTTGCGGACGATGATTAGCACAGATAATAGTTGCCATCAGATTACCTCCAAATGCAGGACGTGTCATCATTAATTCACCCTCTTCGGAAATATCCAACCGAGTACAATCGGCCGTTAAACCAGTTTTTGCTCTAGCAGAGAGTCTTGGACCTAAATCTCTACCAATTGTAGTAGCACCAATAAGAACAATATTAGGCTTAAATTCACTTATTGCCTGAAATATAGCCTGCGAATATTGTTCAGTTAAATAATCTTTCAATTCTGGTTCATCGATGCAAATAACCTCATCGGCACCATATTCTATAAGACTTTGACTATGATTACTGATATTGTAACCCGCAAACAGGGCGACAACTTTTTCGTTTGATACATCTGCCAATTGTCGAGCTTTACCCAACAATTCCAAAGCCACGGGCTGAATATTTCCATCTCTTTGCTCGATGAAAACACATATATTTTTATAAATTGATTTATCCATGTTTTTTTACTTAGGTAAGTTAAATAATAAATTTTTCTTTTAATTTGCTAATTATAATTCCGACAGCCTCTTCTGCTTCGACTTCAAAAACTTCACCAGCACCTTTACGTCCTTTGGTGAATGATTTTTTTACTCTTGTTGGTGAACCCTTGAGACCGAGTTTTTCTTCATCCACATTAATTTTATCGGCACCCCATACTTCTACCTCTTTGTCAAAAGCGGTAACAATACCCGCAACAGTCATATATCGAGCTTTATTTGCGGTTGCCAAAACAGTAAGTACACAAGGCATTTCGACCTCAAGTAATTGGTAACCTTCTTCTGTTTCTTTTTTGATTGTCAGCAAATTATTTTGATTATATTGCACATTAGCAACATAAGAAACCTGGGGCAACTGTAGGTGCTCGGCCATTTGAGGTCCCACTTGTGCTGTATCGCCATCAATAGCCTGACGACCTGCAATAATCAAATCATAATCGAGACGGCGTATTGCTCCTGCTAGTGCATTAGAAGTCGCCAATGTATCTGCACCAGCAAATTTGCGGTCGGTTAATAATATTGCTCGATCCGCCCCCATTGCGTAAGCTTCCCGAAGAATAGTTTCGGCCTGAGGTGGTCCCATAGTAATTACTGTAATATGGGCATTATACACATCTTTAAGACGTAAAGCCATTTCTAATCCACCTTTATCATCGGGATTCATAATACTTTCAACACCAGTTCTAATCATTGTTCCAGTTTCTGGATTGATTTTAATTTCGGTGGTATTGGGTACTTGTTTAATACAAACTATTATTTTCATTTTTTCTTATTTTTCTAAATTCGATATTATTGTTTCCTGATTTTTACAATCAAAGTCCAACTTGATTTATTTAAAAAGCTTTCCAGCAATTACCATGCGTTGCACTTCAGAAGTTCCTTCATAAATTTCGGTAATTTTGGCATCACGCATCATTCGTTCTACAGGATATTCTCGTGTATAGCCATATCCACCGTGAAATTGAACTGCCTTTGTAGTTACTTCCATAGCAACCTCAGATGCAAAAAGTTTACACATAGCCGCATCAACTGCATACGGGAGATTGGCATCTTTTTTATATGCCGCTGCTCTTACTAACAAACGTGCAGCCTGAACTTTCGTTTCCATATCTGCCATTTGAAACTGTGTATTTTGAAATGCTGATATCGGTCTTCCAAATTGTTTACGTTCTTTGGTGTATTTAATGGTTTCGTCCATTGCGCCTTGAGCAATTCCTAAGGCCTGAGCCGCAATTCCGATACGTCCACCATCAAGAGTTTTCATAGCAATTCCAAAACCTTTTCCGATAGCTCCTAAAAGATTTTCCTTAGGTATTTCGCAATTTTGGAAAATCAGCTCGCAAGTAGAAGATCCTCTAATTCCTAACTTTTTCTCCTCTTTACCAATGCTAAATCCTGGTGTGTTTCTTTCAACAATAAATGCTGAAATTCCTCTAGTTCCTAAGGATTTGTCAGTCATTGCCATTACAATAAATATATCAGCATGGCCAGCATTAGTAATAAAGATTTTAGATCCGTTTAAAACCCATTTGTCTCCAGTGTCAACTGCAAAGGTTTGTTGCATTGCAGCATCGGTACCAGCATTGGGTTCGGTTAGTCCAAAAGCTCCAAGCCATTTACCACTGCACAATTTTGGCAAATATTTTAATTTTTGCTCTTCGTTACCATTTTCTAAAATTGGAGCTACACACAATGAGGTGTGAGCCGAAAGAATAACCCCAGTCGTTCCACATGCACGAGACACTTCCTCAACAGCCAGACTGTATAATTGATTTGTTCCTCCTTGCCCACCATATTGTATTGGAACAGGAATTCCCATCAAGCCTACTTCGCCCATTTTTTCAAGCGTTTCAATAGGAAATCTTTCTTCCTCATCAATTTCGGCTGCTACCGGTTTAACTTCATTTTCTACAAAGTCTCTAATCATCTGCAGAAAAAGTTTCTCTCTATTTGTTAAGCTAAAATCCATAATAATTGATTACCATTATTTAATTTACATATTATTTTTACTGCACTCATTCATTTTACAAAAATAACAATTATTCCCCAATAAAAGGCATAACAAGCATCGTAAATGTCTTAAAAACAGGGTGTTTAATAGCATGATTTCTTCGGAAAATAATATAAAAAACGCAAAACAAGTTCAAAACTCAAGTTCTTATACAACGTAAAGTTTAATAAAAACTACATTGGTACACTAATGAGAGCGAGCAAAACCATAGAACTACAAGGTAAAAGGATAAATAAATAAAAGATAATGCATTCGTTTACGCACAAGACAGGTGGACTAAAGTTTTATTTTTCTTACCAACACTAGTTACAAAGCACCCACAAAGATTGATTCCCAGTTTTATTTCGCAACGAGTGTAGTTCAGCAATAGCGTCAGAATTTTCAGAATAACTTTTAACTGCAACTCTGTACATACCATTATTGACAGGTAATACTTGTGAGCTAAAACCAGAGTTTATAAGCTTCTGTTTATAGTTATCAGCATTTGTAATATTGGCGAAACTACCGCCGATCACATGTACATTTAAACTACTGGTGTTTTCAATATTTGCAGTTACAACAGTTTCAGATTCAACAGTTTCAATTTTTGTATCTGCAGCAAAATCGTTTTCAAGTGCTACATCGTCGGTAATTTCTATTATTGAGTTATCAGCTGGAATCGGAGTGCTTTCAGTTTCAGAAGGATTACTATTTGTGAGTAATTCAACAGGAACAATATTAGCATTTTCGTGTAGAGTTTGTTTTTCGAGTCTAATCAAATCAAATTGAAATGCAATAACTATTAAACCTGCAATTACGGCTACTGCAGAAGAATAAAATATTGCTGGACTAATACGTCTTTTCTTTTTATTGGTTTTTGCCTCTTTTGATTTCGACAATATCGCTTGTTTTTGTACCTCAATTCCTTTTTTACCCGTTTTTAGCATCGGGAAGTTAAATCTTTTTAACCCAAATGAGTTTTCTAATAGGTTTTGGTCAGCACAAGGGATAAAAACTGGAGTATTATCTCGAATAGTAAACTCACCAATATTATCAAATTTTAAATATTTATTCTCTTGCAATAGTTTATTAAGCTCATTTACAAAATCTTTAACGTGATTTTCAGCCTCTTTCCACTCAATATTATATTCAAGTGTAAGGTAGTTTATCAATAAACCATCATTATTTTTTAGCTCACGGTTAAAAGCAATCTTTTTTACCGGAGGATAAAATTCTTGATTAGACAAATCAATTTTTGCTTCGAAATAATTGCAAACAAAACCACCAAACTCGGGTATTATTACACAATCGTTTTCTTTAATAAGCTGATATACAAGGTCATATAAATTCATTAACTAAAATCTTTTGAAATGTAAATATACAATATTTTTTATAATTCAACAATAATAATTTCGACACGACGATTTAAACGTCTTCCTTTTTCCGTTTCGTTGTCTGCTACTGGCACACGATTTCCAAAACCCCTATATTTTAATCCTGACTTATCAATTCCTTTTGCAATAAGGTAATCATAAACTGCGGCAGCTCGTTTTACAGATAAGGTTTTATTATAAGAATTGCTACCAATATTATCCGTATGTCCTCTTATTTCAATTCTCAAACTAGGTTTAGCCTGAATAATCTCAAACAATCTGTCTAACTCTGTAAACGAGGCTGTTAATAGTTCTGATGAATTAAATTCAAAAAATATCCTATTAAGATTAAACTTATCACCAATTTTTGCTTCATTAAAAGCCTCATCAGTAATTTCGGTCTCTTTCATACCTAAAAAAGATAAGCCTGAGTATAAGTTTTCGCCATTATTATAGCCATTGCCATCATTACTACCATCGGCATCGGAGCTATTACCCAAATTTCCGTTTGAACCATCTCCATTATCTTGGTTTGTTCCATTATTTAAGGAATTATTCCCATTATTATCCGCTCCACCTGTGTTATTATTATTACCATTGTTAAGTTTATCGCCATTACCATTTCCATTACCATTACCATCATCATCACCATTACCTTTACCATTTGGCGATCCGCCATCTGCTAAAAGGCTAAGGTCAAGGCTATTGTATCCAGTTTCGGGATCATAATTATCAGCCATCCAATCGGAGCCAAACGAAAGGTCGTTGAGGCAACCGCATTCAAAAGGATTTTCTATTTCGAACACTCTAACATCATCAATATAATAATAAGCATAAATAAAATTTGTATCCGTTGCCTCATTTGTGTTTAACTGATAATTTGTAATTGAATTATCCCAAAAGTTTCCAATTGTGAGATATTGTTCATTACCTCTTGCCCTATATGTTCCGCACAGTTCTTGCCAATAATCTTGGTTATTCATAATATGCCTAGGTTTGTTTATGACTTGAGGACGTTGAATAATTAGCCCAGCATCTTTTGTTCCTATTTTCTCTTTTGTAAGCGTAATTCCCATAGCATCAACGGCATACAAAGACTTTAAAGAGTTAGCGTAAAAAAGTTTTACACAATATAATTTTTCTCGCTTTAAGACTTGAGTTAGTTTGGTTTGAATATACTCTCTCGACACGCCTTTAACAATTTTTGTAGTATCATAAAAAACCTCTCTAAGAATTATTCCTGCATAAGCTACTCCTTCGGCGGGATAAATACTGCCTGCAAAATTCTCGGGAATACCAGCATCTCCAGGGCTACATATATGGAATTGATCAGGTGTTCCTTTATTTGGATTATACCACTGCGGAAATGGTTTTGAGACAGGTAATTCGGCAAATGAAGAAGGACATGACCAAGCATCTTCAAAACTATTATTTGGCACAAGGTTTTGACTTTCCCCTATCAAGGCGATACACAAAAGCACTAATAATGTAATGACATATTTAGTTTGCATGCAATTTATTAAGTCTGGACATCAAAAATTATTTTATTTTACGTTTTCTTTTTTTTAAGAGACCAATTTGAAAGATTTAGATTTTTAGGTTTACGCGGGAACACTTGGCTCATCTTAATCAACCGATTGTATGATTTTACGTGTCTTTCCTTTTTTGAGTTATAAATATCGGATATATTGATAAGGATTCCCGTTTCTTCGACACCTCCAAATGCGTAATTTTCGACTGTACCAAAGGTTATCATAGAGGGCGAAAGGTTCATATAAGCATTAATAAGGGGTGGGATTTTCTCACCAACTTTACGAACCATCGCATTTAATTTTTTATAGTCTGCATCGTAATTATCACCAAAAAAAAGATTTTTAACATTCTCATAATCAAAATCTACAGGATCTTTAGGCACAATATAGCCAGCTTTATCTGGAAAATACAAATTAAGAAATGATAAAATATAATTACGAGCTTTTAAATCGAAGTGTTTATACATTGTAACTTTTCCGAAGAAATACTTCATTTCGGGATACTCAATTATCAAAGCACCTAAGCCATCCCAAAGATTATCTAAGGCAAACATTCCCTTTCGGGCATTTCGACCGTATTGATAATTTGGTTGGACAAAAGATCTACCTAATTCTATCGTATAAGGCAAAAAGTCTTTTAAAAACTCTTCAGAAAAATCAAATAAATTAGATGTAGCAAGTTTTTCGTCAGGGTCATCAAGAACCGATTCGCCTAGAATAAACCTATAACCACCAATAATTTCGTTTTCATCAGGATCCCAAACAATTAGTTGAAGATATGGATCATCAGCTAAATCATAAGCATCTAAATCAATCGATTTACCAGTGCCTCCACCAGCCATCCGAAAAGTTACTTCACGCAATCTCCCTATCTCTTTCATTAAATTCGGAGAACCCTTATGTGAAAAAACATAAATTTCGGTATTGCCATAATTCGACTTACGAAGCATTTTGTCGTCGGTAAGTTCTGCAATTAATAAGTCTTTGCTCACAGGTGGTATTATCGGATTCATCAGTGTCATAATCAACCTCATTTTATTATTATTGCAAAATTAACAAAAATTTGCAAACGATTCTACTATTTTAAGGAATACGCCTTTTTCTTCAAATATTCTGCCCACTCAAGATATGTTCGAGATTTATCAAAAAACGTATAAGAGATAGGTTCGCCAAAAACAATTTTTATAGTCCTCCCCTTTTGCTTAAATGTTTCATTAACAAGATATAGCATCTCAATATTTACTTTAATTCTAAAAAACTTTCTAAGCCTAGCTAATCGATAAAAAAAGTTTGAATTGCGTCCTGCAATATATACAGGAATTATATCCCTTTTTGTCTCCACAGCTTTACTGACAAAACTTTTTTGCCATGTAGTATCAACAATTTGTCCATCTATTTTACGCGAAACCAAACCAGCTGGAAAAAACAATATTTGCTTTTCCGAATTGTAAGCAGCATTTACCTTCGTAACACCTTCGCGCGTTTGTGCTCCAACTTTATTAACAGGAACTAAAAGACTATTCATAGGCTTTAGAGCCATTAATAAATCATTCACAATAAACACAAAATCATCAAATTTCTTTGATACAATATCCATCAAAACAACGCTTTCCAAACCTCCTAAAGGATGATTTGATGCAAACACAAACCTACCATCTTTCGAGATATTCTCAAACCCACTATATTCAATCCCAAGTTCCATATAAGAAATCATCTCCCTAACAAAATCCATATTTTCAATTCCAACACGAGTTTTAAAAAAACTGTTTAACTCTTCCTGATGCACTATTTTTTCTAAATATCTAATAACAAACCGAGGAAGCCTTTTTGCAATTTTTGGGTTTTTCGACCTTATTATCTCACGCACATCAATATAAAGTGGCTTTTCATCTGCCATAATTCTATTTGTTAATTTCTTACAAAATTAAAACAATTTTCCAATATACACAAACCACTGATTATAAGCATTTTACACATTTTAAAATTAAAAGTTATCAACAATGTGGAGAAATGTGGGGAAAAATGTGCTAAAGTGGGGAATAATATATATACTTTTACCTACACATTAAAAAATGCAATTTATGTTTGTTGGTGAGCACAATGGAAAACTAGATAACAAGGGCAGAATAATCTTTCCAGGGCAACTAAAGCGTCAAATTCCTGAAGAGGAACAAAGCTTAGCTTTAGTGCTAAAGAAAGACATTTACGAAAAATGCCTGATTTTATACACCGTAAGAGAGTGGGAGTATCAAACCAATATCTTAAAGAATAAATTAAATCCTTTCAATAAACGACATTCTGACTTTTTGCGTGAATACTATCGTGGCACAGCAGAGTTGTATTTAGATTCGAGCAATCGACTACTTATTCCAAAAAAACTTCTTGACTACATAGGAGCAGAAAAGGAATTAGTTTTTGCTGGTCAGAAAGGCAAAATAGAGATTTGGGCAAACGAAAATTATAATTCAAAACAAATCACAGAAGAAGATTTTGCTGATTTAGCAAATGATATTTTAGGTGGTAGTTTTGGTTTTTACAATGAGGACTAAGCTATGTATCACAAACCCGTTCTGTTAAATAAAAGCATCGAAGGTCTCAATATCAATCCTAAAGGAATTTACTTTGATGTTACTTTTGGCGGTGGTGGTCATTCCAAAGAGATACTAAAAAACCTATCCAACAAAGGGCACTTATATGCAATAGATAGAGATCCAGATGCTCACAAAAACACAATAGACGACAAGCGTTTTACCTTAATTTATGGCAATTTTAGATATATCAAAAACTATATTGAGTTTTACAAACTTGATGGGATTGATGGGATATTAGCAGACTTTGGCGTTTCTTCGCACCAATTTGACATTAGCGACAGAGGATTTTCGTTTCGTTTGGGTGGTAATTTGGATATGAGAATGAACCCCGAACAAACTACTAAAGCTTCGGATATTCTTAATCAATATTCAGATGAAGACCTTTACAGAATTTTTAAAACCTATTGCGACATACATAACCCAGGAAAATTAGTAAAAAGCATAATTGAGTATCGTCAACAAAATACTTTTGAAGATATAGAAGGTTTTATTGAATTATTAAAGCCTATAATGCCATATAATCGAGAAATAAAATATAAAGCACAAATTTTTCAGGCTTTACGCATAGAGGTAAATGATGAGATAAACTCCCTAAACGAATTTTTGGACACAATATCAGAAGTGCTTCATAAAGGTGGGCGACTTTCGGCCATATCTTACCATTCTCTTGAAGACAGACCAGTTAAAAACCTCATCAAAACGGGTAATACAAAGGGAAACTTAGAAAAAGATATTTTTGGACAAACAGATTTGCCTTTTAAAGCAATTAACAGAAAAATTATTATCCCTGACGAACAAGAAATCAACGAAAATCCTAGAGCAAAATCGGCAAAATTAAGAATAGCAGAAAAGATATGAGCAAACCAACAAAAATAACAAAAAAAGAAATTAAGGCTACCTTCCGTGGGTTTGTAAACGGATCCATAGTCGCCTCTGACATTGTCAGAAAGCAAATTCCTTTTATCATTGTTATTTTTATTCTTGGATTAATATATATATCAAACAGATTTCACGCCGAAAAAGTATTTAGGGAAACCGAAGAGACTCAAAAAATTATCGAAGATCTACGAGCAGAAAAAATTGAAATTCAGTCGGAACTAATGACAATTAGTCGCAGAGGTAAGATTTTAACAATGCTAAAAGAAAAAGGGTCAAACCTTGAAGAATCAAGCACACCGCCAAAAAAAATATCATACTATATTGATAACGAATGAGCGATAGAACAAACATATTAGCCAAACTTAATATAGTATATATCCTACTAATGGCCTTCGGATTTCTCATTATTGGTAAAATAATTTACTATCAGTTTTTCTATGATAAAGAAATCATCAACAATGCCCTAAGAACAACACGTATTTACACAACGATAGAACCAATAAGAGGCGACATATATTCTAATGATGGCAAATTACTTGCGACATCGGTAGCATATTTTGAGGCAGGAATCGACCTTAATTGCGATGCAATCACACAACAAGTATTTGATGAAAATATTGACTCGCTTGCATTATGTTTAGGACAATTATTTGATAATAAAACCGCAGAAACATTTAAAACCGAGATGATAAACGCTAGAGATAGCGGCTCAAGATATTATCGCTTTAGCTACAATATTTCTTATTCGGATTTTAAAGCACTTTCAGCATTCCCTTTGCTTCGTAAAGGCAGGATAAGAGGTGGGTTTGTTTATCAAAAGACTTTTAAAAGAGAAAAACCGTTTGGAGAACTGGCTCGCCGAACAATAGGCACAGTAGCCTCTCCTCGCAGGATAGGTGTCGGATTAGAAGATGCTTTTGACGAATACCTTAGAGGTGTTGAGGGATATACAGTAAAAGAAAGAATTCCGGGTAATTTGTGGATGCCAGTCGAAGATGCCCAATATGTGGAGCCGAAAGATGGATTAGACCTAATAACTACCATAGATATTGGCTTACAAGATGTTGCAGAAACAGCTTTAGAGTCACAATTGCGTAAACATAATGCCGAATATGGCACAGTTGTACTTATGGAAGTAAAAACAGGAAAAGTAAAAGCAATTGCAAATCTAAAAAAGCATCCCGAAGGTTTTTACTACGAAGAGTTAAACTTTGCAGTTGGGAATGCCACCGACCCAGGATCAACTTTTAAACTAGCCTCATTAATTGTAGCAATTGAAGACGGATATGTTACAGCAGACCAAATGGTCGAAACAGGCGATGGCACTATCGATTATTTTGGTGCAATAATGAGAGACACCCACGAAGGCGGTTATGGGAAAATTTCGATACAGCAAGTATTTGAATTATCTTCTAATGTTGGTGTTTCAAAAGTGATAAGAAATAATTACAAAGATAAACAATCGCAATTTGTTGAAGGATTAAAAAAACTCAATCTCGACAAACCTCTTGGTGTTTGCATAAAAGGAGAGGCAGTTCCAGTAATCCACAAACCTGGCGATTCAGAATGGTCGGGACTTTCATTAACACAAATGTCGATTGGATATGAGTTGCAAATAACACCTCTACAAATGCTTGCGTTTTATAATGCAATTGCAAATAACGGAATAATGGTTAAACCAATTTTCGCTGATGCACTAACATACAGAGGAGAAGTTGTTAAAGTTTTTGAACCCGAAGTAATTAACCCTCAACTATGTTCGCAAACGACTATTGCAATGGTAAAACCCATGCTCGAAGGTGTTATTGAACATGGTACTGCAGTAAATATTCGCAGCGAGAATTACAAAATTGCAGGTAAAACAGGTACTGCACAAATTAACTACGGCAACGACACGCTCCCCACCGAATATCACGCTTCTTTTGTTGGATACTTTCCCGCCGATGCACCTGAGTATTCGTGCATAGTTTCTATTTATAAACCACGCAAAAATGGATATTTTGGTGGTACAGTCGCAGGTCCAGTATTTAGAGAACTTGCAGATAAAGTTTACGCAACAAATCCAAAATTTCACAGATTTACATCAAACTTTACTGTAACTCAAACCATTCCTTATGCAAAAAACGGGAGCAAAATAGAAACTGAGCAAGTTTTCAACTGGCTGCAAATTACCACCAATTATAACAATGTGGGACAAACCGAATGGGTAAAGCCTTCAATTGATGGACATAAAATTAAATATAGTCCAATAAACTACAGCGATAAAACCAAAGTCCCCAATGTTATTAATATGGGATTAAAAGATGCCTTGGTAATATTAGAAACTTATGGATTAAAACCGATTGTTAAAGGAAGAGGAAAAGTAATAAGCCAATCGCCTGCTCCACACAGTTCTTTCAATACAAATGATCAAATTACAATTACATTAAAATGATTGAGTTAAACAAAATATTATCCAAATTAAATCCACTGGCGACACAGATAAACAATAGCTTGTGTTTTGCCAAACCAGAATTTGACTCTCGTAAAGTTGAAAAAAACGACATCTTTTTTGCAATAAAAGGAAGCCTGACAGATGGACACCGGTTTATTGAAAAAGCAATCTCAAATGGAGCCACAATAATTGTATGCGAAAACTTTCCGCAAGAGCTAAACGCCAAAATATCGTATATTAAAGTAAAATCAAGTTCCGAAGCTCTTGGTATTATAGCTTCTGAATATTACGACAATCCATCACAAAAAATAAAACTCATAGGCATTACTGGTACAAATGGTAAAACAACAATTGCTACAAGTTTGTACAATCTTAGCAAATCTTTAGGATACAAAACTGGTTTAATATCAACTATAAAAATTGCAATAGATAACGAAACAATAAATGCAACACATACAACTCCCGATCCAATAACATTAAATAAGTATCTAAACCAAATGGCTAATAAAGGCTGTGAATATTGCTTTATGGAAGTAAGTTCACATGCAACAGTGCAAAATCGGATATTTGGATTAAGTTTTTATGGTGGAGTATTTACTAATATCACTCACGACCATCTTGATTTTCACAAAACATTCTCGGAATATATTAAAGCCAAGCAAAAGTTTTTCGATTTACTTCCTAAAACAGCTTATGCACTTACTAACGATGACGATAAAAACGGGAAGGTAATATTACAAAATTCAAACGCTCGCAAATTTTCATACTCGTTAAACTCCATTTCTGATTACAAAGCAAAAACAATTGAAAGTCATTTTGATTCTACTCTATTAAACATTCAACAACATGAATTATGGACAAATTTTGTCGGTCGTTTCAATGCCTATAACCTACTTGCAGTTTATGCCACTGCATTATTGTCGGGAATGAAAGAAGAGGACGTGTTAGTAGGAATAAGCCTATTAAAACCGGTTGAAGGTCGATTTGAAACATTAAAATCGTCTTCGGGAATCAGTGCAATAGTCGATTATGCCCACACACCTGATGCAGTAAAAAATGTTTTATCCACAATTGCTAATGTACTTAACGGACAAGGACGTATAATTACTGTAATTGGAGCAGGAGGAGACAGAGACACTAGTAAAAGATCAGAAATGGCTGAAATTGCAGTCCAAATGAGCGATAAAGTAATATTGACTTCTGATAATCCCAGAACCGAAGACCCAGAAAAAATCCTTAAGGATATGCAAAAGGGTATCAATATAGCCAATAAAAGAAAAACATTAAAAATCACAGATCGTGCCGAAGCTATCAGAACCGCGTGCATGATGGCTCAACCAGGTGATGTAATACTTGTTGCAGGAAAAGGGCACGAAAAATATCAAGAGATTAACGGTGTAAGACACCACTTTGATGACAAAGAAATATTATTAGAAACTTTTAAAGAAATAAACTAATGCTGTACTATTTATTTAGCTATCTTAACGAATTAGGTGTGCCAGGAGCAGGTGTTTTTGAATATATTACCTTTCGTGCTGCTATGGCGGTTATCACATCACTGATTGTAAGTATATTTTTTGGGAAAAAAATCATCAGAGCCCTCCAAAGAAGACAAATAGGAGAAGAAATACGAGATCTCAATCTCGAAGGTCAGCTGCAAAAGAAAGGCACTCCTACAATGGGAGGTATTATTATTATTCTTGCAATACTTATACCCACATTGCTATTTGCAAAACTTGATAATATCTATGTTATTGTAATGCTAATCACAACTGTTTGGTTGGGGTTTATTGGTTTTATGGATGATTATTTAAAAATCAAACATAAAAACAAAGAAGGTCTTAGGGGTATTTATAAAATTTTAGGACAAATCGCTCTCGGTTTTATGGTTGGAGGGATTCTATACTTCTCCGATGATGTAGTTATAAGAACCGTATCTTATGGCTGTACCGACCAACAAATAGTAGAAGTTGTTGACAATCCAAACTGCACAGAATTTGTAGAATATATAGATATTAAATCAACCAAAACTACTATCCCATTCTTAAAAAACAATGAATTTGATTATGCTAAAATAGTATGGTTTCTTGGAGATAATGCGGCAAAAATTGGTTGGTTTGTTTTTATTATAGCTACAATTCTCATCGTAACGGCAGTTTCAAATGGTGCTAACCTTACCGATGGGCTTGATGGACTTGCTACGGGTACATCAGCTATTATTGGTGCAACTTTAGGAATACTGGCTTATGTATCTGGCAACCGGATTGCAGCCGAGTATTTACACATATTATATATCCCAAACACTGGAGAGTTGGTTATATATATGGCTTCATTTATTGGTGCTGCAATTGGATTTTTGTGGTACAATTCGTATCCCGCACAAGTTTTTATGGGAGATACTGGAAGTCTAACAATAGGTGGGATTATTGCTGTTTTTGCGATTATAATAAAAAAAGAATTACTTATCCCAATTCTATGTGGTGTCTTTTTGATAGAAAGCGTATCGGTAATGATGCAAGTCAGTTACTTTAAATACACTAAACGAAGATATGGCGAAGGCAAGCGTATCTTTAAAATGGCACCATTGCATCATCATTATCAGAAAAAAGGGTATCCAGAGCCCAAAATAGTAACCAGATTTTGGATTATATCACTGATGCTGGCAGTTATTTCGATTATAACTCTAAAACTTAGATAATTGTGAAAAAAAGAATTGTCATATTAGGATCGGGCGAAAGCGGCACTGGAGCAGCAGTACTTGCAGCCTTACAAAACTTTGATGTATTTGTTTCTGATAAATCATCAATTGAAGAAAAATACAAAAAAGTTCTAAAAGAATATAATGTACAATTCGAGGAGAACCAACATAGCCCAGAGCAAATTTTAAATGCTTACGAAGTTATTAAAAGCCCTGGCATACCAGACACAGTACCAATAGTTGTAAAATTATTGGAATTGGGAATCCCGGTTATTTCGGAACTTGAATTTGCAGCAAGATATACTCAAGCTGTGAAAATTTGTATTACTGGTAGTAACGGCAAGACCTCTACCGCAATGCTAACCTATCATATTCTCCAAAAAGCAGGATTAAATGTAGGATTAGCAGGTAATGTAGGTAAAAGTTTAGCATATCAGGTCGCTACAGAGAATTACGACTATTATGTAATTGAAATTAGCAGTTTTCAGCTTGATAATATGTATCAATTTAAAAGTGAACTCTCTATTTTATTGAACATCACTCCCGATCATCTTGACAGATACGATTACAAATTTCAAAACTATGTTGATTCTAAATTTCGCATACTACAAAACACCTCAAACAAAGAAAGTTTTATCTATTGCTCAGATGATGAGACTATAATAAAAGAGATTAAAAAGCGAAACATCACCACAACTCAGTTCGAGTTTTCGCAAACAAAAAAAAGCGTTGAGAACGGGGCCTATCTTGACAAAACAGAAAATGAAATTAATTATATATCTAACAATAAACAGCAAATGACTATGCAAATCGAAGACTTAGCGATTAAAGGGAAACACAATGTGTACAACTCTATGGCAGCAGGAATAATTGCCCAATGTCTGAACATTAGAAAAGACATTATCAGAGAGAGTCTGATAGATTTTCGTAATGTAGCACACAGATTAGAATCAGTTATTAGCGTACATGGGATAAAATTTATCAATGACTCAAAAGCGACAAATGTAAATTCTGTTTGGTATGCTTTAGAATCAACAGAATCGAAGATTGTGTGGATAGCCGGAGGCATTGATAAAGGAAATGATTACAGTATTCTTACGGATCTTGTAAAATCAAAAGTTAAAGCAATTGTGTGTCTTGGTAAGGACAACACCGCTTTACATAAAGCTTTTGGAGATATAGTACCAAAAATAGTAGATACTGGCTCAATGCTCGAAGCAGTTAGAACAGCTTATTATCTTGGTGAAAAAGATGATACTGTTTTATTATCACCAGCTTGTGCAAGTTTCGACCTTTTCGACAATTACGAAGACAGAGGAAACCAATTCAAATTAGCAGTAAGAACATTATAAAATGAAATTGAGCAGTGCAAATATTTTTCGGGGCGACCGAGGTATATGGATAATAATTCTATTCTTATTCCTATACTCCGTAATCTCAGTTTATAGTGCTTCGGCACAACTGGCTTTTAGGTCTTCGTCAGGAAGCACTACCTTTTTCTTGCTCAAACAAATTTTTTATTTGCTTATTGCAGTTTCTGCTATTGTTATAGTTCACAACATTCCTTACAAATATTTTAGCCGTATATCGGTTTACCTGTGGTATTTATCACTTGCATTACTTGTTTTTACACTTATCTGGGGAATGAATGTCAATGATGCAAGACGATGGATACAATTACCTGGTGGTATAACCTTTCAAACTTCCGATTTTGCAAAACTTACATTACTAATGTATTTAAGCAGAAACCTCTCGATAAAAGAAGCAGGCTTAAAAACTTTCGAGGGTGCTTTCAAAAAAATATTTCTGCCAATAATTATAACTTGTGGGTTAATTTTTCCGGAGGACCTTTCAACAGCTGTAATGTTATTTGGGATAAGTATGCTTCTTGTAATATACAGCCGATTAAATATAAAATATATCGCAATAATGCTTGCTATGACAATGGGTTTAGGACTGACTATGTTTGTAGCAATAAAAGCCTACCCCGAATATGGTAGATTTAAAACTTGGAATAATCGAATTGAAAGTTTTATGGATCCAGGCGGCAAAGAGAATATACAAGAAGTACACTCAAAAATTGCAGTAGCTACTGGAGGATTATTTGGGAAAGGACCAGGAAAATCAAGCCAACGCAATATTTTACCTCACCCCTATTCCGACTATATTTTTGCTGTTATTGTTGAAGAATTAGGACTAATATTTGGAGCAATACCTTTGATAGCTTTGTATTTATACTTATTTCTGCGTTCAAAAAAAATCGTTAAAAAAGTAAATCGAAAGTTTGGTGCATATCTAACCGCGGGACTGTCAAGTTTGATAGTACTACAAGCCCTATCTAACATGGCGGTAGCAACCAATATTTTTCCAGTAACAGGTCAGCCACTGCCTTTTGTTAGCTATGGAGGTACATCTATTTTCTTTACTGGTGTCGCTCTTGGCATTATACTTAGCGTAAGTCGAAGTGTGCAAGAGCCTGCGGAAGAAAAATCTAATAATGTCAAAACTCAAAATCAGGAAAACAATGAATAAAAAATTTAAAGTAATAGTAAGTGGTGGAGGAACTGGAGGACATATTTTTCCAGCAGTTGCAATTGCTAATGCACTACAAAAAAAGTTTCCCGAAGTTGAGATACTGTTTATTGGTGCAGAAGGTAGAATGGAAATGGAAAAAATACCAGCAGCAGGATACAAAATTATTGGATTGCCTGTGATTGGAATGAAAAGAAAACTTTCTCCACAAAACATTACATTTATTATCAAACTTTTAAAAAGCCTTAGAAAAGTAAAAAAAATAATCAAAGAATTTGAACCATTGGTTGTTGTTGGTGTTGGTGGATACGCAAGCGGACCAGCCATGAGGTCGGCCTCGAACATGAAAATACCTTGTCTAATACAAGAACAAAATTCATATCCGGGGATTACCAATAAATTAATGGCAAAAAGAGCAGCAAAAATATGTGTTGCTTACGATAATATGGATAATTTCTTCCCCGCAGAAAAAATCATAAAAACTGGAAATCCTGTTCGTCAAGATATTACTAATTTAGATAAAAAACGCAATGAGGCCTTCAAACATTTTAATCTCAACCCACAAAAACAAACCATCTTAGTGGTTGGAGGAAGTCTTGGAGCAAGAACAATAAATCATAGTATTGCAGCGGGTTTAGAAGAATATATAAAAAACGATATTCAAGTTATTTGGCAAACAGGAAAAACCTACATCGCCACAGCAAAAGACCAAGTAGAACAAATAAATTCAAAAAACATATATGTTAGCGATTTTATTTACAAAATGGATTTTGCTTTTTCGGCTGCGGATATTATCATTTCACGAGCTGGAGCAAGCACAATCTCAGAGCTTTGCATAGTTGGGAAACCTGCGGTTTTTGTCCCTTCGCCAAATGTTGCAGAAGACCATCAAACTAAAAATGCTTTAGCTCTAAGCTCAAAAGATGCGGCAATATTGGTTAAAGACTCTGAATCTGTCGAAAAATTAAATAATATCGCTATTGAATTAATCAAAAACAAAGAACAAAGAAAAACACTAAGCGAAAACATTAAAAAACTTGCTTTGTTAAATTCAGCAGAACTTATTGCTGACGAAGTTTATAAACTGGCGTATGGAAAATAAATATAATAACATATATTTCTTAGGAATTGGAGGAATTGGCATGAGTGCCATTGCCCAATATTTCCATGTAAATAATCAGAACGTTGCTGGTTACGACAGATATCAAAGCGATAACTGTAAACGCTTAGAAAATATTGGCATTAATATTCATTATGAGGATGAGATAAATTTAATTCCTGAATCTTTCAAAAACCCATCAGAAACACTAATAGTTTATACTCCAGCAATACCTCACGACAGCACAGAATTAGCTTATTTTAATACACATAATTTTAAAATTTTAAAAAGAGCCGAAGTTCTTGGAATGATAAGTCAGAATAAAGTTTGCATTGCCATAGCTGGAACGCATGGTAAAACCTCAGTTTCAACTATCGCAGCATGGATATTAAGTAATACAAAAGACTCATGTTCGGCATTTCTAGGAGGAGTATCAAAAAATTTTGGTTCTAACCTACATGTAAGCTCTACAAGTAATATAGTTGTTGTCGAAGCTGATGAATTTGACAGATCTTTTCTTCATTTAACTCCCACAACAGCAATTATTACAAGCATCGAGGCCGACCACCTTGACATTTACAATGATTTTAATACTCTGCAAGAAGCATTTGTGGAATTTGCGGGTAAAATTAAATCTGAAGGAAACCTAATACTACACAAAAGCATTAAAACAGAATTATTTGAGACATCTGTAAAAAATATAAATATTTACACTTACGGTTTAAATGACAAAGATTGCGATTTTAACTTAACAAACATCTCCTATAAAAACAACGACTGCTACTTCGACATAAAAACGCCAACTGGTCTAATTAAAAACATAAAATATCAGATTGGAGGACAGTACAATCTTGAAAATGCACTTGCAGCAGCGACAGCTTCCCTATTACACGGGGCAGACGAAAGCACCTTAAGAAAATCTCTCGAAAGTTTTGCTGGAGTTATAAGACGCTTTGATATTAAAATAAAAACCACAGAACTTATTTATATTGATGATTACGCACATCATCCAGGCGAAATAAAAGCATTTATCAATGCAGTTTCGGAGATTTATCCAAATAAAAAAATTACAGCCGTTTTTCAGCCACATTTATTCTCAAGAACCAAAGATTTTTATAAAGATTTTGCCAAAAACTTATCAAATTGTCATGAACTTGTATTATTACCAATATATCCGGCACGCGAAAAACCAATTGAAGGCATAAACTCGGAACTAATTTATAGGTATGCGCAGGTAGAAAGAAAACATTTGTGCAGTAAAACAGAACTTATACCACTACTAAAATCACTAAAACCGGAGCTAATTGTTACTATGGGAGCTGGCGACATAGATCAATTAGTAGAGCCAATAAGAAAGGAGTTTGCGAAATGAAAAAGGCTGTTTTTAAAATAATAAAATGGTCATTACTGCTCAGCTACCTAATCTTTATGTTGAGTTTTGCAGGTCGGAAATCGAACAATATAATATGTAGCGAAAAAAATCTTATTATAGATAAACCTCATAAGTTTATTAATGAAGAATCTGTTAATAAGTTGTTGAATAGTAATAATATAAAAATAGACTCATGTATCATAGATAGTATTAATTTTGACGAAATTGAAAATATACTTGAGACAAGCCCATTTATAAAAAATGCCGAAGTTTACAGTAAGTTTAACGGACAGATAAATATTATAATTAAACAGCGTAATCCAGTTATGCGAATAATAACAAATAATAACGAACATTACTACATAGACGACAACTGCAGTCTAATGCCAATATGCGACAATTATACTGCCAATGTAATCACAGTATCAGGAAACATATCGCACACATTTGTTGCCAGTATAGACGCAACAGATATAAGTAATATCGACAAATCTTATCATTATACTTTAAGAGAATTGTATAATTTTGTTAACTTTTTAAATGGACATGAATTATGGAAAAATCAAATCACACAAATATACATTAATGACATAAAAGATATTGAACTAATACCCAGAGTGGGAAATCACATAATTGAGCTTGGAAACCTAACAGATTATAAATTTAAAATGGGAAAACTCGAAGCTATTTATAAAAAGGGATTCGCTCTAACCGACTGGAATATATACTCTAACATAAATTTAAAATACTCAAATCAGGTAATTTGTAAAAAGAAATAAATAATGGAAAACAAATCGGAAATTATTGCAGCAATTGACATTGGAACAACAAAAATCGTAGCTATTGCGGGAAGAAAAACCGAAACAAACAGATTTGAAGTTGTAGGTTTTGGAACTACTGCCTCAAAAGGTATTAGACGTGGAGTTGTCCTTAACATTGATGAAACAGTAAACTCTATCCGAATAGCTCTGAACAAAACTTTGAAAGACTCGGGATTAAGATTAAACGAAGTGTTCGTTGGAATAGCAGGCCAGCATGTTAAAACATCGAGAAATAGATGCAGCATTCAAATTGAAGATGAAGATTCGCTAATAAAAGTCGAACATGTTGAGGCACTAAAAGAACTAATGAAACAATCAATCGAAGATCCTGGAGAAAAACTTCTCGACATTATTCCTCAATCGTATATTGTTGATGATGAGACAGGTATTGAAAACCCTGTTGCAATGAGTGGCAAAGTTTTACAGGGGAATTTTCATATTGTTATGGGACAAATGTCGATGGTAAATAACATAAAAAAATGTGTTACAATTGCAGGTTTAAATGTTACCTCACTGATTTTGGAACCTATCGCATCGGCAGAGGCTGTGCTAACACCACATGAAAAAAAATCAGGTGTCGCCATGCTAGATATTGGTGGTGGAACAACAGATCTTGCAGTTTTTATAAACAATCATATCAAACACACAGCAGTAATTCCAATCGGGGGATACACTATAACAAATGACATAAAAAACCAACTGTCAATTTTAGAAAAACAAGCTGAAGAGCTTAAAATACAATATGGCTCTGCTATTGCAGAAAAAAATCAAGAAAATACAATTATTTCGTTAGAAGGGCTTAAAGGTAGAGAGGAAAAAGAATTTTCGCTGTATGATTTAAACGATATAATTCAAGCTCGTATGGAAGAAATATTACATGCTGCAATGTTTCAGATAGAATCATCGGGAATTAAAGATAAACTCGCAGGTGGGATAGTAATTACAGGTGGTGGAGCACTGCTAACAAACCTAAAACAACTTGCAACATATTTAACTGGAACCGACATTAGAATAGCTTACCCAACAGAGTATATCGATGGTCCATATTCAGATATCATTAACAGACCTCAATTTTCAACTGCTATTGGATTAATTATGAAAGGTGATGCCTACAATAAGTTAGAAATTGAGAAATCAATTTATCAAAAAATAAATGACCAGAAAAAAGAAATAGAAGAAAGCTCAAGCGATAAAAAGAAAAAGAAAAAAGAAGGCAAACAAAATAATGGAGGGAAAGACTCTTTTAAAAACATATTAGCAAGATTTTTTGACGAAGACGAAAACTAAAAAAACAAAACTATGGACGATTTAGAATTCATAATACCAAAAAGCGAATCATCAATAATCAAAGTAATTGGTGTTGGTGGAGGTGGCAGCAACGCAGTTAATCAAATGATAGAAATGGAAATCACAGGCGTTGATTTTGTTGTTTGTAATACTGACGAACAAGCACTTCGAAACAGCCCAGCTCCAATAAAGATACAATTAGGGACAAGCCTTACCGAAGGACGTGGAGCAGGGAATAACCCAGCCAAAGGTCGCGAAGCTGCAATCGAAAACATCACCGACATCGAAAAGATATTAGACGACAATACTAAAATGATTTTTATCACAGCCGGAATGGGAGGTGGTACTGGCACAGGAGCCGCACCTGTAATTGCAGAAGCAGCGAAAAAACGCGACATTCTAACTATCGCAATTGTATCGATTCCATTTAAAGTCGAAGGCGAGCTAAGAATAAATCAAGCTATTGAAGGTATCAATAAAATGAAAGAATCGGTTGACTCATTATTGATTATTAACAACGAAAAACTACAAAATATTTATCACGACTTAAAAATGTCGAATGCCTTTACAAAAGCCGATGATGTATTGGCTATTGCAACAAAAGGAATAGCCGAAATTATTACAGTCCACGGTTATATAAATGTTGACTTTGAAGATGTAAAAACCGTAATGAAAGACAGTGGTGTAGCTCTAATGGGATCCGCAAGAGCATCAGGCGAAAACAGAGATATGACAGCAATTAAAGACGCATTGAACTCTCCTCTATTAAAAGATAATGATATAAAAGGCTCTAAAAACATCTTACTCAACATTATGAGTGCTCCAGGTGAAAACGAACTAAGCATGAATGAGTTTGGAGTAATAACAAGCTACCTTAAAGAGGTTGTGGGAAAAGATGCAAATGTTATTTGGGGTACAGGACACGATGAAAAATTAGGCGAGGAAATAAACGTTACAATTATTGCAACTGGTTTTGAATCTTTGCCTGGACTATACGAAAACGAAAAACCAGAAAAAGAAGTGATAAGACTTAAATTTGGAGATACTCTCGAGAAAGTTGATGATAACGACACGTTTGGGCAAATAGAACCACTCGACGAGAAAGATAGCATACAAGATAATGATGATGATGAGAAAGCTATCGAATTAGAACTCGATTTTGATAAAACACTATTTGAAAACGATGAGAATGATGACGAGAATATGCCTAAACCAGACACAAACCCTCAAAATTATAAACATGTAAAAGATATTAATCGTCTAAATGATTCGTTTTACTTAGACGAGTTAGAAGATAAGCCAGCAATACAGAGAAAAAACAATAACACAACTAAAGACTAAAAAATTATAATCATGAGCATATTTGACAAAATTAACGAAGACATAAAAAAGGCAATGTTTGCTAAAGAAAAAGACAAACTCGAAGCACTAAGAGCAGTTAAAGCCGCATTTTTAATTGCAAAAACAGAAACTGCAAATACCGAACTAACAGAGGAAAAAGAAATACAGATAGTTCAAAAACTTGTAAAACAACGCCGTGATGCAGCTGATATTTATAAACAGCAAAACCGATTAGACCTTTACGAACCAGAAGTTTTTCAAGCAGATGTTATTTCTAAGTATTTACCAGAACAAATGTCGCCTGAAGAAATTAGCATTGTAGTTAAAGAAACAATTGCCAAATTAAACGCCTCTGGAATGAAAGATATGGGTAAAGTTATGGGAGCGGTAAACGCTAAACTTGCTAGCAAAGCTGATGGTAAAACAATATCAGAAATTGTAAAACAAAGTTTAATTTAATCAGTAGTTGCAAGAAAACGCCATAAACTTCGTAACTTTCGTGTAAAAAACAGTTGTTTGCAAAAGCAAACGCCTTGATATTCAATACCAGAACAACCGACCCATAATTATTATAAATTCATTTAATTGCATGGAAACAAGATAATTATAGAACTATTTGTTGATTTGTGTTTGGATTTTTAAAAGGTACTAAAGCGAGGCAAAAAGATTATTCGAAAATTAAGCAAAAAAATATTTAAGATTCCTAAACAAACTTTTAGTAAATTTGTTAAAACGTTTATTAATAACTAAAACTATCAATTATGAAAAAGCTACCATTGATTTTAGGCATATTTTTATTTGCAGCAGCATTAGGTTTTTCGCAAGAAACTTATAAAATTCCAGATAATGGACCAGCACAAGTAGAGATTAGTGTACCAACAGACAAATGGACAGTAACTAATAAAGATGGACTTTTTAGTATGGTTCCCAATGACAGCGGAGAGTCAGCAAGATTAATTACCATGATGTGGGCTTCGGCTGATCCAAGGGTTGAGGATGCGATTGATTTACTTACCGAAGAGGCTTTTGCCACAATCGAATCTTTACTTGAGGATATTACTTGGGCAGAAGATGTCTCTGATTTTGAAAGTAACGGTATCAGTTTTGTTGCCAACGATGGCTACGGATATTTCGTAAATGAGGATGGCTCCCGCGATAAAATGTCAACAACAATTATGCTAATGATGCCTGATGACACTAATATATTAACATTAGTCTTTTTTAGTACAAGTGCAGCTTACGACAAATGGGAAAAGGAATTATTAGAAGTTGTTTTATCAATAAAACCAGCCAAGTAACTAATCGAAGGTTTGGTGTAGTCTAGATTAATTTGCTTACTCGTTCGCTGTACTCACTTCGTAAGTTTTAAAACATTAAGGGATTCATTAAGGAAGACTATATATTTCTTAATAGTCTTAATACCTTAATTTCTTAATGTTTCATTTTTGTCGTTCGTCTGTCGCTCACTTCGTAATGGGAAAAACATTAAGGGACAATGAAAAACATGTTTTTTTTTGCTTAATTTTCGAGTAATATTTTTGCATTTTCAATCGCCTGAACTGTCATTTTTTCACCACTAATCATAGATGCAATTTCATTAACTCTATCCTCACTTGTAAGTTTTACAATGCGTGTTGAGGTTTTATCTTTTATTACTTGTTTATAAACTTTAAAATGATTTTTGCCTAAAGCTGCAACTTGAGGTAAATGTGTGATACTAATTACTTGAGCATCATTGGCAATGTTTTGCATAATCTTACCCATTTTACTTGCTATCTCGCCCGAAACACCTGTATCTATTTCATCAAATATTATACACGAAACGCCTGAAGCTTTGATAAGCAAGGATTTTAGTGTGAGCATCAACCTCGAGAACTCGCCTCCCGAAGCAACTTTATCTAAAGTTTGAGGTTTTACCGATTTATTTGCAGAAAACAAGAAATTTATATTATCAATTCCATTTGCAGAAAAAGTATCTGAGATTGCATTATGAACCTTAAAAATAGCATGAGGCATACCAAGTTGTTTTAATTGCACTTCAATAAATTTTTCTGTTTTTTCGAATATAGCAATTCTCAGTTTGCTTAAATTCTGAGCTTTTTCTAAACAAATAGCTGTTGTATGTTTTACATTAGTTTCAAGATTAATAATTTTTTGTTCAATTTCTTCGGTACTATTAATAAACTGGCGATATTCAGTAAGTTTTTGTTTTAAGTCTGCAATATCCATTACATTGTGCTTTGTTAAGAGGCTGTTAAGCAAGTCAATTCGTTGATTTACATTGTTTAATAAACTTGGGTTTATTTCAGCTTTTTCAGCATCATCACCTATTTGTTCATTAATATCTCTAAGCTCAATTATGATAGCATCTATTCGTTCGGCAATTTCTTTAGCGTTATTATACGAGCCAGATATTTTAGAGATGCTATTCTTTAATTCACTTAATAAAGCATCTATGGAGAACTCATTATTATCAATTAAATTCATCGAGTTCGTCAGCACGGATTTTATTTCCTCAGCATTTTCCAACATTAAAGATTGAGATTCTAACTCATTAAGCTCATTTTCATCATCAAGATTTGCATTTTCTAATTGATCTGTTTGAAATTGATAATAATCTATTTCCTGTTTTGCTTTTGCAAATTCTTGCTTTGCCTCCTCTAACTTCTTGATATTATTTTGTAATTCTTCGAAACTCTCTTGATACTCAAGCAGTTTTTCTGTTGTTCCTGCAGTTGTATCAATTATTTGCATTCTGTACTCGGCTACTGAGAGAGCTAAGTTTTCGTGTTGAGAGTGTAAATTTGTTATTTTTTCGGATATAGTTTTAAGAATTCCCAAATTTACAGGTGTGTCGTTCACAAACGCTCTTGATTTGCCTCCAGGAAGAATTTCGCGACGAATAATTGTATTTTTATCATAATCTAAATCGGCAATATCAAAAATATTTTTAAGCGAATGATTCGATAAATCAAAATTACCTTCGACTATGCATTTTTCAGATTTATTTAATAAGACATCTGTATCTGCCCTTTTCCCAAGCAGTAATGATATTGCCCCTAAAACAATTGATTTTCCAGCACCTGTTTCGCCAGTAATTACCGAAAATCCTGCGTCAAAATCGAGTTTAATTTCGTCAATAAGCAGGTAGTTTTTTATAAATAGTTGTTTGAGCATTACTCTAAGATAGGGTCTTTCATTATTTTCTCATACTTTGATGAGTTAGCAGGATCCACCTCTTTCATAATATTAAAAACTCTGGCTTTTTCGTCAGGGAAACCTTCGCTAAATATATTTACAATTTCGTCTCCTTTAGCGGTTGTGTATAAGGTCATAAGAAACGATCCTGGTTTACGACGATGTATATTTTTTAAATCTTCGAGAGCTTGTTCAACACTTGCACGTCCTTCGCTAGGTTTGTCAGCCATTTTATCCATACCCAAGCGATGATATGTGTACATGAAATCACGCATAGCTGAATATTGGCTATTTAGCAGATTTTCGACTAACCAATATCTGTTTTTCAAATCTTCATAAGCTTTCCAACCCTTTTCTTGGGAGGCTTGTGCACTTTGAACTATCTTTTCGGCTTTCTGAAAATAAGGAGTTCCACCACTTGGAGCAAATGTATCGTAATCCATACCTATTATCAAATAGCAATAATATGCAAGTACAGATGTAAGGTTACTTGTAAAAGTATTTTCGTTAAAGTCAAGCGGTTCAAACTCTACGTACTTAAACTGAAAATTGTTATCCATGTGATTTAGTACTGGAGACAAATATGAGACTCCATAAACAGGACGTGAAGATGAAACTTGTATCTTAGCATTAAATTCATCAGAAGAAATCTGACTTTCTATTGTAATAAAAATATTACATTCTATCCTTTCGTCTCTTGCATAAACATGATCTGTCCAGTTTTTGTTATTGATAAACTCGTACAATTCCTGCCTTAAAGTCTGGAATAATTTTTCATAAGTTGTTCCTTGCAGTTTCGAGTGATTTACCTGTATTCGACAATCCAGCTCTTGAGAAAAGACAGATAGCGAAACAAATAAAACTGACAATAATAATATTATTTTTTTCATGTGATGATAATTTTTACAAATATTCCTCTAATTTATCAATTATATCAATTGCGACCAAATTCTTATGCTTTATTTTAAACTCTGTTTTTTGTTCTTTATTGTCAATAATAGTAATTTTATTGGTGTCAACATTAAAACCAGCCCCTACATCATTCATGGAATTTAAAACTATAAAGTTAAGATTTTTGCGTTTTAATTTCCCAATTGCATTCTCAATTTCATTTTCAATTTCGAGTGCAAAGCCGACCAAAACTCTATCTTCTTTAGTTCTACCAAGCTCTCCAGCAATATCTTGTGTTGGTTTAAGCTCTATTGAGATATCTTGATTTTTACGTTTAATTTTAGTGTAAATTATTTGTTCGGGCGTAAAATCGGCAACTGCCGCCGCCAATATAGTAGCATCAGCTTTCTCAAAATTGGCTTTTGCAGCATTATACATTTCGGCTGCCGAGGTAATATTAATAAGTTTGATATTTTTGTGAATAGGTTTAATATGGACAGGTCCAGAAATTAAAATCACATTTGCACCTCTGTTAGCACACTCTTCAGCAATTGCATAAGCCATTTTCCCTGACGAGTAATTTCCAATAAACCTAACCGCATCAATACTCTCATAAGTTGGTCCAGCAGTTATTAGAATTGTTTTCTTATTTAATGATTTTTTTTTTTTGTAAAATTCTTTTACATGTTCAATAATGGTTTCGGGTTCGGCAAGTCGTCCTTTACCAATAAGTCCACTAGCAAGTTCACCGTTCTCAGGTTCGATAAAAACATGTCCTAGTTTTTTTAATTTGTCGATGTTATTCAAATTAGCCTGATGTTTGTACATATCCAAATCCATTGCAGGAGCGACAAAGACAGGACATTTAGCAGACAAATAAGTTGTAAGCAACAGATTGTCGGCTATTCCACTTGCCATTTTTGCCATTGTATTAGCGGTTGCCGGAGCAATAATGTACCCATCAGCCCAAGCACCTAAATCAACATGCGAATTCCAATTTCCATTTTCAGGGTCAAAGAAATCGACAAGTATCGGATTTTTCGATAATGTTGCCATAGTTAATGGCGTAATAAACTCTTTAGCCAAAGGGGTCATAATAACTTTTACCGATGCTCCTTCTTTGATTAAAAGTCGGGTCAGGTGTGCAGCTTTATAGGCCGCAATACTGCCAGTAACACCAAGTAAAAAGTTTTTCCCTTTAATATCAGACATTATTATCTACACATTAGTTGGTTCTGTGTTTTCGGGTGTTGCATGAGCATAATATACCCTGTCATTAAGAAACTCTTCCAAGGCAATTAATGATGGTTTAGGAAGTTTTTCAAAATACTTTGAAACTTCAATTTGCTCACGATTTTCATGTACCTCTTCCAAGTTATCGTTATAAGTGGCAAACTCTTCAAGTTTTTCGTACAATTCTTTTCTTAGTTCAGCATTGATTTGATCAGCCATTTTTGAACATATAATTACTGCCTCATAAATATTGCCAGTTTTTTCACCAATTGAGACAATGTTTCGAGTAACCGTTGATACAGGTGCGTCTGTTTTTTTGTAGTCCATATTATTTGTCGATAATTTTTAATGAATTATTATAAAACCTCTCTGCTTCTTTTATTTTATCTGACTTTGGAAAGTTGTCAACAAAATTAAAATAAGCTTCTATCGTATTTTCATATCTCTCTTTTTGCTTAGCCACAACACTATTTTCTGCTAGTAAAAATGATGATTTAATTACAGTAAAAAGTATTTCTTCTCTATAATCGGTATCAGGAAAATCAGTTAGTACAAGTTTTAAAGAAGTTATTGCTGCTTTGTAATCGCCAATATTAAAAAACAGATAAGCATTATTAAAGGCCTTTGTCTCAAGTTTATACTGCAACTTATCAACAAGTTCATTGGCTTCTGTGCGTTTTTCAGAATTTGGATATTTTTCTAAAAAGATTTGAAATTCCTGTATGGCAGCTTTTGTATAAGTTTGTTCAATAGAGGGTTCAGGAGATATCAAATAGTAACAATATGCTGCAAGATACTCAACTTCCTCGGCATGTTCACTGGAAGGATATTGACGTGCAAAATCTTTAAAAAGATAAGCTGCAAGCGAGTACTCTCCTAAACCATAAGAACAATATGCCTGATAATAGTTAATTTTTTCGGCTTTATCTGTACCTCGAAAGATAGATCTTAACTCCTCGAACAATGATTGAGATTTATAATAATCTTCGCTCTCGTAATATTCTACAGCTTTTTCAAACTTCAACTCATAATCAGAGCTTTTTACTAACTTCTGATACTCGCTACAGGAAGTAGTAACAAGAACAATCAAGGCAAAAACCAAGTAGTATATTCTATTGTTTTTTAACATTTTGCAAAGATACATTATTATCATTGAATATTATAAATTATTTTCAGGCAAAAATTTATTTTGCACAGATTAGGAATTAAACGCTATATATAAGATTTTATTTTAAATTTAACATATCATTTTTGAAGATTTATAAATATTACCAACACATTTGCTAAATATAGGGCTAATTGTTATGATTAAATTTGAACGCCATTGCAATTTCGAGAAGATTTCCCGATTTTAAATCTTCTAAATCAAATTGTTCAACTTTATTTTTATCAAACAACCAAATTTTGCTAACAAATTTAAAGGCAATTTCGAGGTCATGACTGGAAAAAACAATACATTTTTTGTCCTTTGTTGCTAACTCACTCAATTTCTGCAAGAGTTTATTCTTTGAATAATAATCAAGAAATGCAGTTGGTTCATCGAGTAAAATTACTGGAGTTTCCTGCACAAAGGCTCTGCAAATCATTGCTCTTTGCCTTTCTCCATCACTAACCGAGTAAAGAGGTTTATCTTTAAGATGGCTTATTTCAAAATCCTTGAGATATTGCTGTATTATCTTAAGATCTTTTTCTGATCTTTTGTCAAAAATATTAGTGTAAGGACTTCGACCAATTGCAACTAAATCAAATATTTTAATATTTGAAAGATAATCGAGACGAGAAGTAACGTAGCTAATAACAGATGAGCGTTCAGTGTGTTTTATTTTATTAATCTCTTTTCCATTAATATAGCAATTCCCCTCAATAGGCTTAATTACACCAGCTAAGGTATTTAGCAAGGTGCTTTTCCCAGTTCCATTTCGGCCCACTATACAAATAATATCTCCAGCATTGGCAGTTAAGTTTATGTAATTAGTAAGAGCTTTGTCGTACCCAATCAACAAGTTTTCTATTCGTAATAGTCTCGACATCAGATTACTGTTCTTTTATTTTGCATTACAATCCAAATTATAAACGGAGCACCCATAATTGCAGTAACAGCATTAACTGGCAAAATACCCTGGGTAGTAATTGAGTGTGTCAATATATCGCTACTCACAATAAATATCGCACCAATAAGACCTGAAGCAGGTATAAGCACAAAATGATTAGCTGTGTTAAATATCCACCTAGCAATATGCGGTGCAGCAATTCCAATAAATCCTATAGGTCCACAAAATGCTGTTACAGTTCCAGTTAAAAGACTCACAAAAGAAAACACTAAAATACGCTGAACCTTGGTATTTATCCCCATACTTTTGGCAAAACTCTCTCCTGGTAAAGTAAGATTTAAGTTCTTAGACATTAAAAATACTCCAAAAAGTCCAAACATTACAATCGGTAAAATTAGCATTACATCTTTATATGATACTGCATCTAGATTTCCCATAGTCCATACAACAAAGGACTTAACACTAATATCATTTGCGTAATATTGCAAAATACTTACAATTGAACTTACCACACCAGCAATTAATATACCTATAATTAATATGCTGATATTATCACGAACACGAACCGATACTGCCAAGATTATAAACATTACAAAAGCTGCACCAGCACCGGCACTAATCAACAAGCTAATATTTGACCCTAAAGCTCCCTGCACTCCAACAAACAGACTTCCGCCAAGAACGAACAAAGCTACACCAAGAGATGCTCCACTACTAATACCCAGAACATAAGGACCAGCAAGAGGATTTCTAAAAACAGTTTGCATTAAAAGCCCTGATACAGATAATGCTACGCCAGTAAGTACTGCAACCAGAACTCGTGGAAACCTAAACTCCTTAACAAGAAGATAATAACCATCATTTTGGGGCTCGCTAAAACTAAAAAAATTAAGTATTTCGTTAAAAGGAATATCTATTTGTCCCGTTTTAAGATCGATTAAAACAAGTATTCCAAGAATAATTGAAATTGAGATAAACATTATTGTGTTAAGCACTCTACTCATATTACTTGATTTCTTTATAATAATAGAGATTGTAACTTGAGTCAATTCCATAAAAAATATGGTAAAGGTCTTTCAGTATAATATCAGGATGTGTTATCCCTGATTCAAAAAAATCGTTTCCACCATAAACATTAAGTCTCTTGTTATTATTAAATATTCGTGCATCATTAACAGGTGCAAAGTTTACAAGGCGCGGTTCTATATTTAATATTTCCGATTTTTTTATTATTGCATTTGGATTGAGCCAAAAATCAGCATTTTGCGATACTGCAAATATCTCTTCAACAGTTAAAGCGACACTTTCATAATCTTGTTTATCAGTCATCTTATAAGTTCCGCCAGCATCCTCAATAAGTTTTACCATATATGAGTCTGCACCAGGTACCCACCATGTACCTTTCCAAGGTAAGTTTAGAATGATTTCAGGAGAGGATTGTCTATTAAGTACAATATTTTCTTTAATATTGATATAATTATTTTTCACACTATCGAAGTATTCGTTGGCATAATCTAGATTATCAAAAAAACATGCGAAAAACTTAATCCACTCCATGCGACCTAAAGGAGTATTTTCCAAAAAATCGCTTACAAATATAACTGGGATTCCAATTTCGGTCAACTTTTCATAACCGGCGATGCTGCTATTATCAATTCCATAAGCAAAAATGACATCAGGATTGAGCGAGATTATTTTTTCTAGGTTTATTTGTCCACCATAACCTATTTCAGCTATCTCGCCTATTTGAATTTTATTTCGTAATTCTCCATTAAACACATAATTGCCTCCACTAACCCCCTTAATTGTTGAGGCTTTATCAATTTGTGAAATAAAAGCACAATGTGTAGTTGACAGACAAACTACTTTTGAAACAGGAATTTGAATTATCTCGTTATTAGATGATGAAAGATTGTTTTCTGAAGATAGCAAATAATTATATGTTTGATTTTGATTATTAAGTCTGTCTTTTATCTTAACTATATACCCTTCGTTTATTTCGGATATTTCAAACCCTTGGGCATAATCATTTTTAATAATTTTGCCACTTGTGTTTTCATCAAATTGACGGTTACATGCAACAAGAGCAAAACCAATTACAATAAATATGTATAACAACTTTTTCATTATTAAAAAACCTCTGATGATGCAAAGATAATCAGAGGTTTTTAAAAATTTGATGATTATACTATTTTGATAAGATTATTTTTTTATTGATAACATAATTACCTGACTTAATTCTTAAAACATAAAGCCCTTCGGGGTAAGATTGCATATTTATTTGATATTCATAAGGACCGTAGTTATCAGTATTGACATGAGTTTTTCGACCTAAGGCATCATATATTTCAATTGTTGTAATATCTAAGCCCTGATTTAATGCTCTTATATTAACAATTCCAGTTGTAGGATTTGGATAAACCTCAAAACTTGATTCTGCAATCAGACTTTCAATATCGACAAGACAAGTTATTGGTTTAATAGGCATTGCAGAGCTAAAATTGTAAAGCTCATTAGTTGTGTACCACAAGCCAGATTTTTGGAGATACAGGTCGTTATTTGCTGGATTGATTCCTCTAGAAGTTACAATTGGTAAAGCGAACAAATCATCATTTACGCCATCTGAGTTTTCATCTTTATAAGTAATTTCAAATCCAGCATAAAATGGTCCGTCTATACTTATTGGAGTATCAAAACTAATAAGGTTGGATTGGTTAGCTGTTAAATCTCTGATATAGACTTTTTTCTCGCCAAGTTTCAAGCTGTCGATAGGACCTTCCGCATCGCCTTTCCATATACAGAATCGAACTGAATTTGCGTAAGCTCCATACATCGCATGAGAAACTGGAATAATTACCCCCTCCACTTGACTAAAAGAATGGCTATTAAAATAATTAGCATATTTTTTAATTTTATCACCATTATGGCCAGCCAACATACCCCAAGTACCAGTTGGCACCCAAGTTTGAACAGTTTCACCAGGATTAACAGTTGTTAGTGTGTCGCAATATGTTTGCACTGCACCACTAAACACATAAATATAATTATCTTTTGTTATCGAACTTGATCCACAAGCGTTACTAACAGTAAGAGTAACATCCCAAATTCCAGCAATTGGATATAATATCCCGTTTGTCGGAGAGCCTTCACTACTACCAACTGGCGAACCATTCTGAAAATGCCAAGTATGCACAGACGGCAAGCCTGTTGATAGGTCTTGAAACTGAGCAGTCTCGCCAGCCGCAATTAGCCTAGGAGCAGCGGTAAAGTTAGCAACGGGAGCTTCTGTGCAAGGATCCCCCTCAGCAACAGTTATGTAAAGCTCTTTTGTTAATACATCAACTCCAAAGTTATTGCTAACAGTTAGTGTTACAGTAAATACCCCTTCGGTATCATACTGTACTCCAACTGGGTTTTGCTGATTACTTGTAAGTGGTGTTGCATTTTCGAACTCCCAACTCCATTGATATGGTAGCCCACTACTTAAGTCGATAAAGTTTATTTGTTCTCCTGGCTGGATCACAGTATAATTTGCTGTAAAATCAGCAGTTGGGGCTGTTGTAGCAGCAGGTATAACACGTATATAATTTTCTTTAGTTTCGGTATCCTGAACATTATTAGTTTTACGACATCTAAGTTCAACATTATAAAGACCTGGAGTTAAATATGCAATTGGCGGTGGAGCAGAGTCTGCAAACACAGCAGGGGATCCACCTTCAAAACTCCAAGCCCACTGATTAAATGGTCCGTTTTGAGACAAATTTGTATATCTAACAACTCCTCCAACAGGTATGGTTCTAATATCGGCTTCAAAGTCGGCAATCGGTTGTGTAGGGTCTGGATTAACAGTAATACAATCTTGACAAATATAAGTGTTTTGAGATGTTGCATTTTGCACTTGCAAAACGGCATCATAAATACCAGGTGTATTGTAGCAAATATTTGTTGGATGTTGATTAGTAGAAGTCGGACTTACCGAGCCAGGAAAACTCCAACTCCACGAGGTAGGTAATCCAGTTGATTGATCATTAAAGTTGATGCAATCGCCAGCAGTTATATCATAAGCAGAAGCAATAAACGAGGCAGTAAGACCTCCTGTGCCATCGGTAACAGTAATATAACCGATTTTAATTTCCTCATCAGTATCGGTACCATCACCAACCGTTAAAGTAACAGAATAAACACCTGCCGTTGGATAAGTAATGACTGGATTTTGATCAGGTGATGTTCCTGGTGTTACTCCCTCAAAAGCCCAGTCCCAACTGGTAATATCACCAATAGACTCATCTGTAAAGTTCACACTTCCGCCAGGCGCAATAACAGTAGGCGTTGCCGAAAAAGCAGCACTAATGGTACCAGCAGCAACTACTTCTATGTATAATGTTTTTGTCTCAGCATCACTACCATTAGCATTGGTTGCAGTAAGTGTAACATCATAAGTTCCAGCGGTATTATAAACCACACTTGGATTTTGATTTGTACTTGTAGTTGGTGTTCCTCCAGTAAATTCCCAAGCCCAAGAGGTTGGGTTATTAGTTGATAAGTCGGTAAAATTAACAGTTCCCCCCTCTACAACAGTAGTTGGAGTAGCAGAGAAGTCAGCAACTGGGGCATCGCCCGTAGTGGCGTTTGGGTCGTATCCAGGTAAGCTTTCAGGATTGGTATTTGCGGGATCCAACCATGGTTTTAGTTGGCGATTATCAGCAGTTCCATTAGCAGTCCAATGCTGACTAAACATACCATACAAATCATACTTATTCCCATCTGGGACACTACATCCTGATGCTCCTCCAGTTTCTGTACCTATAATTAGTTTATTAGCCCCTTTAAAAAGTGGCGACCCTGATGATCCGCCTTCGGTAATTCCCCAATCAGTTTCAGTTTCAACCCAATAAGCTTCCCAATGCGAATTTGCTAGTGCTCCTCCCCAAGACTCTATTGTAACAGGCGAAGTGTATGTTGATATCTTCTTAATATCTCCTTTTGGATGATGTATGCAAACGCCAGCGGTACTAGGAGTAGTACTTCTATCCCAACCATTATAATAAGTATTAATTGCTGCCAAATTAGCTGCAGTAGTACTTAATTCAAGTAACAAAAAATCGGTACCTCCATTCTCTGGACCACGAGCTCTAAGCTCCGCTCCTGTAACAGTTTCATAAGCTGGTTCACTAGTAGGATTAGTACAACCAGTAGCTTCAAAATGAAAATAAAATTGCCATTGGGCTAACTCGGCAGCGCTTGCAGTTCCCCCACAATGATCGGCAGTTAAAAAATACGGTGTACCATCGTTTGCTGTGTTATTTACTAAGCTACCAGAACAATAACCGCCTAACATTCCTTCCACAACAAGTATTTCAGCAACCCCTTTTTTTTGAGTTTGCCAATTATTTCCTTCGGGACAATTAATATTTACATTACACGATCCCGAATTACCAAATCCTGTGTTTTTTTCGCTACGATAATAACCAACAAACTGATCTACAGATCTGTAATTATACATTACACCTTCAATTTCTAAAGAAATATCTTGCGAGTTTATTTCAGGTAACAAAACTAATTCAAGATTAGTAATATCGCCTTGTATCATCTGAGTTGAAAAATACTCACTGTTAGTAGGGTTAGTTCTATGGTCATAATAACCTATAAGCTGTTTTCTATTTTCATTATAAAGGAATAGCTGTGATCCTTCAACAAGATGAAACTTATTATACAACAACATCAAAGCTTGAGCATCACTACAAGCAATTTGAAGTCTCCAAATCTGAGTGCCATCATCAAGAACATCCCAAGTACCTGAATTGTGAATTGATATTGAAGTTGGTATGACTCTCCCTATCTTATAAAACCCTCCATTTTTCTCATCTTGCAAATCTTCTTGCATAATTAACTCCATATTGGGCTGTGGTAATACGATTTTATCAACATTTTCGGTGAGATTTTTGTTTGAAAAGCTTACAGGTACTCCGCCAAAACTTTTTTGCGAATAAACATTAGAACTTAGTAATAGCAACAAAATGCTAACAAACAGGAATGTGATTTTTTTCATTTTCAAAACTTTAAATTGTAAAAAACAATAATCATTGCAAGATAGTTAATAAATTTTAATCCAAAAAAGAATTATATCTTTTTTGTAAAAACGCTCATATTCATAAATAGTTGCTTATAATAATCGAAAAAATAATCTTTGTAAGTCTTTAAAATTCAGACATGTAGAAAAAAATATTGAAAAAAAACAAAAAAAGTGCTAAAAAGTTTGGGAAAACAAAATCAATAAGTTTATCTTTGCCGTCCCAAAACGATAGGGATATGATTGATTAGCTCAGCAGGTAGAGCACTTGCCTTTTAAGCAAGGGGTCCGGGGTTCGAACCCCCGATCAATCACTAAAAGAGACAGTTAGACTGCCTCTTTTTTTTATTAATGCGATTATAGCCTTGATTAAATCAAGGCCAAAACAGGCTTTAGCTCATCAAAAAACCGATACGTTATGTGATTTACAAGTTAATTTCGCCTCTAAAAACGAACTCAGCAGGTCCAATTAATTTAATATTTTGATAAAGCCCCTTGTTTTCGTCAAAACTAACAGAGAGTTTTCCTCCTTTCGCAAGCAAGTTAATTGACTTTGTAATCGATTTTTGTGAAAAGTGCAGTGCAATTGCAGAGGCAACAGTACCAGTACCACACGAAAGAGTTTCATCTTCAACTCCTCGCTCAAACGTTGCGATTTTAGAATTGTTTTCATGAAACTCTACAAAATTAACATTTGTACGCTCAGGAGCAAATCTCGCTTGATTAGCAATCCTTAAACCTTCGGAACATACATCAAGTTTGCCGATATCATCAATAAAACTAACAAAATGAGGCGAACCAGTATTTAAAAAATATCCATCCTCAAGCTTGTCAATATTATTCACATCATTCATTCCTAAACGAACCCTATTACCTTCTATAGCGGCCTCATGTAATCCATCAATTGCAGAAAACATCATTCTACTTTTTGCAAAACCATGTTTATTTGCATAAGCGGCAATACATCGTCCTCCATTCCCACACATACTGCCCTCAAAACCGTCAGAATTATAATATTTCATATCAAAATCATATTCTTGCGATTTTTTAATTAGCATAAGACCATCTGCACCTATGCCAAATCGCCTATGACATAAAAATTCTATTTGTTTATTAGTGAGTTGAGCTCTCAATTTATCTGACTCAATAATTATAAAATCGTTACCAGTTCCATGGTATTTTTCAAAGCTTAAAATCATAAAAAATTGTTAAAGTCCATATAAAAAAAACAATATTTTTCTAAATTCGTTATTTATTATGTAAAGTAAATGATTTTTAATCAAACTATAATCTAAATAAGCAAAAATATGAAAGCAAAAATTTGGTTAATCAGTTTTTTTACAGGATTGTTAGGGGGTTTTGTAGCAATTATGATTTTTTGGGGAATATATTCTCCAAAAAGAATAGAAAACGTTTCTGATAAACACAATCTTGTTAATGAATTTTATGAGTCTCGCGAAAACAATCATGCAAATATTATTCAGCCAGTTTTATTCGGCAATACCGAAAGTACTGGAGAAACTAATTTTACCAATTCCGTTGAGTTAGGATTGCCTGCAGTTGTGCATGTAAAAACTCAATACAATCAACCCAACTATACATTATATGATTTTATATTTGGCACAAGTCCAAGATATTCGACTCCAGTAATGTCAGCTGGTAGCGGAGTAATAATCTCATCTGACGGATATATTGTTACAAATAACCACGTAATTGATAATGCCGAAATAATTGAAATCGTTTTAAACAACAAAAGCTCATATCCTGCCAAACTTGTAGGTCGTGATGCCACAACCGACATCGCTCTTTTAAAAATAGAAGCTGAGAATTTATCCTTTATAAACTATGGTAATAGTGATGATTTAAGAATCGGTGAATGGGTTATTGCAATTGGTAATCCGTTTAATTTAACTTCGACTGCAACTGCTGGAATAGTTAGTGCAAAAGCTAGAAACATTAATATCATGTCGAATAATATGGCAATAGAATCATTTATTCAAACTGATGCAGCGGTTAATCCAGGAAATAGCGGTGGTGCATTGATAAATACAAAAGGCGAATTAATCGGAATCAATACAGCCATTGCCTCAAAAAACGGCTCATTCGTAGGTTATTCGTTTGCTATACCTGTAAATATTGTACGTAAAGTTGTTGCCGACCTTGTTGAGTTTGGCGAAGTACAACGTGCTTATTTGGGATTAGACATGGTGGATATTGACGCAGAAATTGCAAAAAAATTAGACATCACAAATATTGAAGGCGTTTACGTTGCTCGTATCTGGGATAACGGAGCAGCAGATAAGGCAGGAATAAAAATCGGAGACATTATTGTTGCAATTAACACAAATCAAATCAATAGCAGTGCGGAACTACTAGAAAATCTTAGCCGGTTTAGACCAGGCGAAACAATTAGCATTCTTATTAAAAGAGATAACAAACCGAAAAAAATAAAAGTCAAACTTCAAAATAAATATGGAGAAACAGGTCTGACACAATCTAAAAGTATTGATAAACTTGGCGGTAGATTTGAACTAATCAGTAATAATGATAAAATAAGATTAAGAATTAATTCAGGTGTGCAAGTTACAGATGTTATGCCTGGCAAACTTGCGGCAAATGGGGTCCAAAAAGGTTTTATCATTATAAGAATAAACAATACATACATCAATTCTGTTGAAGATATAGAGAAATTGATTAATGATACTGATGGTGTTTTTCTTGAAGGCATTTATCCAAATGGAACTACAGCATATTATGCATTTAAATTGTAATAAATGACACACAAAAGAAAAACTGCTATTGTAATTGGAGCAACAGGTTTAACTGGTTTCCAACTAACAAAACAACTAATAGAAAACGATAAATTTGAGAAAATAATTGTATTGGGTCGAAGTAAAACAGAACTACAAAGCAATAAACTTCAAGAACATATTGTCGATTTTAACAAACCCAAAAGCTTTGCAGAACTTGTACAAGGCGATGTTCTATTTTCATGTTTGGGAACTACAATTAAGAAAGCTCGTACAAAAGAAAAGCAATACAAAGTTGATGTAACTTACCAATATGAAGTTGCAAAAGCTGCAAAATTAAATAATGTAGCAACATTAATATTAATATCAGCACCAGGTGCAAATCCAAAATCACTGATATTTTACTCAAAAATTAAAGGCGAGCTTGAAAATAAGATTAAAGAATTATCATTTGAGAGATATCTAATATTTCAACCTAGCGTATTGATGGGACAACGCACCGAAAAAAGAACAGGAGAAGAATTTGCTGCCAAATTTGTAAATTTCTTTTCAAAAATCCTTCCTTTTCTTAAAAAATACCAAGGAATAGATACCGCAGTACTTGCACAAGCAATGATTAAGGCATATATGTCAGACGAAAAAAACAAAACATATAAACTTGGCGAAATATTTAATGTGAAGTAGATTTGATTCCACGATATTAATTCTCATGAAAAAGAATATAGGGATAAAATCTATGTCCGCTTATTAAAAAAGAAAATTGTAAGTTTGCAAAAAGAAAATTGCAAATATGATTATTAAAGCAAAACCGTTTGTGAAATGGGTTGGAGGAAAAACTCAACTAATCAACAGTATAGAAAAAACATTACCTAAAAACTTTCATAAACAAAAAGGACTCACTTATTTAGAACCTTTTGTTGGTGGTGGTGCTATTCTATTTTGGATTTTACAGCAATATCCCAATATTACAAAAGCAGTAATAAATGACATTAATCCTGACTTAATCTCCGCATATAAAACTATTAAAGAAA
>CAYNKH010000006.1:0-23461 GCA_964397745.1 uncultured Bacteroidales bacterium
ATAAATTTAATGTAAAAAAGATGCTTTAAGTCATTTTAATGCGTTTGCTTTGCAAAGCTAATGTTTTTTTTTACATTGCATTTTGCAATTTACTGTTTTTTTTAATCTTTTATCATAAATTTGCAAAAAATAATACCTATAATGCTTAAATGGACTATAAACTAATATCTGAATACCAACCAACGGGAGATCAACCTCAGGCAATTAAAGAGTTGACTAAGGGAATGTTTGAAGGACAAAGGCATCAAACTTTGCTTGGTGTTACAGGTAGTGGCAAAACATTTACTATTGCAAATGTAATTCAGAACTTAAATCGTCCTGTTTTGGTATTAAGTCATAATAAAACGCTTGCTGCACAATTGTATTCGGAATTTAAGGAGTATTTTCCAGATAATTCTGTTCAATATTTTGTTTCTTATTACGATTATTATCAACCCGAAGCATATTTACCTGTTACAGATACGTATATTGAGAAAGATTTGTCGATAAATGATGAGATTGAGAAACTTAGATTAAGTACGACAAGTGCTTTGCTTTCGGGAAGACGTGATGTGATTGTAATTAGTTCTGTTTCATGTATTTATGGTATAGGGAATCCCGATGATTTTCATGCGAATACTCTTGAAATTAGTGTTGGACAAAATTATGGACGAGATATCTTGTTGCGGCATTTGGTTGATTCTTTGTATTTTAGATCGGATATTGATTTTAAACGAGGAAGTTTTAGAGTAAAAGGAGATACGGTTGATGTTTTTCTCGCTTATCACGATATTGCAATGAGAATAATTTTTTGGGACGATGAGATTGAAGAAATATATTCTTTTGAGCCATTTTCGGGAGAAAAGATCGAATCGATTGATACTGCAAATATTTATCCTGCAAATATTTTTGTTACTACAAAAGAGAGGATTAAGGAAGCAATAGTTGAGATACAAGACGATATGATGTCTCAAGTTGAGTATTTTAAGAGTATCGGAAAGTCTCTCGAAGCAAAAAGGTTGAAAGAGCGTGTAATATTTGATCTTGAAATGATTAGGGAGCTTGGTCATTGTAGTGGAATAGAAAATTATTCGAGATATTTTGACGGTAGAAAACCTGGTACTCGCCCGTTTTGTCTTATAGATTATTTTCCTGAGGATTTTATTACGATAATAGACGAAAGTCATGTTACAATTCCTCAAATTGGTGCAATGTACGGTGGGGACAGGTCCAGAAAAGAGAATCTTGTGAATTATGGTTTTCGATTACCTGCGGCAATTGATAACAGACCATTAAAGTTTACAGAATTTGAAAGTTTGCAGAATCAGACCATTTATGTAAGTGCAACGCCAGCTGACTACGAGTTGAGTAAATCGGAAGGTATTGTGGTTGAGCAGGTTATACGCCCAACTGGGCTTTTAGATCCAGTAATTGAAGTTAGACCTTCTGAAAATCAGATCGACGATTTAATGCACGAGATTAACATCAGAGCAGAAAAAAATGAAAGAGTTCTTGTTACCACTCTTACAAAACGAATGGCTGAGGAACTTACAAAATACCTTACAAAGTATAAAGTACGTTGTCGGTATATTCATTCGGAGGTCGAAACTCTTGATCGTGTTCAGATTTTGTCTGATTTAAGAGCTGGTGTATTTGATGTGTTGGTGGGTGTAAATCTTTTGCGTGAAGGACTCGATTTACCCGAAGTTTCATTGGTCGCAATAATTGATGCAGATAAAGAAGGTTTTTTGCGTTCAGAGAGATCACTAACACAAACAGCAGGACGTGCTGCAAGACATTTAACTGGAAAAGTTATAATGTATGCTGATAAAATTACCAAATCAATGCAAAAAACAATTGATGAAACAGACAGAAGAAGACTTAAACAAATAAAATATAATACGAAGAATAATATTACGCCAACGCAAATTATTAAGGCTCAACGTGAGGGAATAGGGCAAAAAAAGAAGGCAGAACCTCAAGATTATTCAATTGATACAGAAATGAGAATTGCTGCTGATCCTGTTATAAAATATATGGACGCTAAAGCTTTGCTAAAAGTTATTAAAAATACGAAAAAACAAATGGAAGCAGCAGCCTCGAAACTCGATTTTGTTGAAGCAGCAAGGTTTAGAGATGAAATGTATGCTCTTGAAAAATTATGGAAAGATAGGAAGTGAGGCTTATTGGTTATGTGTGTAATGAAAACTCACTTCGGCAAGCTATCGAAGTACATCCCAAGTGAACAGAATCTGCCAAAATGAACTGTGAACAGATTTGTTCCTACACAAATAAATAATAATAACAACACTAAACCCTCTTCTTGCTTCAAAGTTTGTGAACAGATGCATAGAGAGTTGCCACCAAGCCTCTCCCTTCAATAATATTATTCCGTGTCATTTCGACCAACGGGAGAAATCTGTTTTTTTCGAGTGTAATTTAAACTCATATCTAAATCGGTATCTTCAAAAGCCGTAGCCACCTTTCCTCGCTGTATTCAAGGGGACTGAGCGTTGTGCTGAGTCGAAGTAGGATTCGAGGCACGAGAATCGTCTCGCAGTCACCGTTTTATTCAAACACTAATTAAAACTATTCGTTTTGTGATATTCAATAATCCCCTCAAGTGGTTTATTGATAAAAATCAGATGATTGATATTATGTTTTTTTGCAATTGGCTCAATAAAATCTTTGAAGTTAACTGCTATACTACCACAAAATCCAAGTTTTTGAGAACCGAAATTTTTATAGATTAAAACATATTTTTCAAAAAATCGCTCGAACGAAATTCTTACTATCTCTTGTAACTGCGTGTCGTAAATATGATTTTTTATAAATAAACAAAAGTTTGCCAAAAACTTATTCGGATGCGGATTACTATATACTGCCGATAGAATGGAGCTATGGTCTTGACCTGTTTCCTCAAGAATAGATTTTGTTAACTCGGGGCTAAACCTTTTTTCAAGATATAGTTTAGCAAACATTTTCCCAATATATGCTCCACTGCCTTCGTCTCCAAGTATATATCCTAACGAGATTGCACTTTTACTGATAGATTCACCGTTGTACAAACATGAATTTGTTCCTGTGCCTATGATGGCAGCAATTCCCGAATCATTCTTGAAAATTGCCCTTGCAGTACCCAGCATATCAGAAAAAATATCAATCTTTGCATTAAAGAAATAGTCCTGAAGTGCATCACGCAGGTGGTCAAAGTTATCTTCGTTACCGCAGCCCGAACCATAAAAAAACACTCTTTTAATAATTAGTGAATCAGCATTGCTTGGATACGCATCGGCAATAGACATTAAAATTTTTTGTTTAGACACAAAATACGGGTTAAGACCAATAGTTTTGAATTCATCTAAAATGTTGCCAGAGCCGTCAGTTATTACCCAATTTGTTTTTGTTGAGCCACTATCTGCAAAAATATACATACTATTATCGGTTTTTTTTGACAAATTTAAAGATAATTTTAGTAAATCTCTCGGTTTTTTACTTTTTAAATCTAAATATAGCTTGATTTTAAACTTTTTTTGTTTTTTTAACATTAAAATATTTGATGATATGGATTAGATTTGTACTTTTACATTAAGAAAACCAAATATTTTCAGATATGCTATTATCAATAGATTCGTGGTGGACTTCTATGGAGGTTCTTGAAAAGATTTACTGGGCTTTTGCCCTTCCGTTTAGTGCTGTTTTTTTGATTCAGTTAATAATGACACTAATTGGTGCTGGAGGAGATGGAGATCTTGACACAACTGGAGATGCTGATTTTGATGTGGATTCTGATTCTGGTATAGGTTTTCAGTTTATTACCTTAAAGAATTTTATTGCCTTTTTTACTATATTTGGGTGGACAGGTATTGCTTGTCTTGATGCTGGATTAGGAAACGGAATGACATTATTTTTGTCTATTGTTGCTGGTACGCTTATGATGTTATTAATGGCAACTATGTTTTATTTTATTAGTAAACTTGTTGAATCGGGAACAATGAAAATCGATTCAGCAGTAGGTAAAACCGCTACTGTGTATTTGAGAATACCTGCAAAAAAATCTGGTGTTGGCAAAATTCAAGTTAACATGCAAGGGCTAAAAACTCTTGATGCAATGACAAACAGTCTAGAAGATATTAAGTCTGGCAGTTTGGTAAAAGTTGTTTCTATAGAGGCTGGTGATATCTTAATGGTCGAATTATTATAACTTAAATTTATAAAGCTATGGGAGAGTATTTTTTAATCATTATTGTAGTAGTCATAATATTTATTTTTGCACTGCTTATAACGTTTTTTAGACGTTACAAAAGATGTCCGTCTGATCATATACTTGTAATATATGGTAAGGTTGGTAAAGTTGACTCCGAAGCAAGATCTGCACGATGTATTCATGGAGGAGCAGCTTTTATATGGCCTGTGATTCAAGACTATGATTTTCTTGACTTGAAACCATTTTCAATTGAAATAAATCTTAAGTCAGCTTTGTCTAAACAAAATATTAGGGTAGATGTGCCTTCTCGATTTACTGTCGGGATTACCACAGAACCTGGAATTATGAATAATGCTGCTGAAAGATTATTAGGGCTTACCCAGCAAGATATTAGTAAATTGGCCGAAGATATTCTTTTTGGACAATTGCGTTTGGTTGTTGCTACAATGGATATTGAAGAGATAAACTCAAACCGTGATAAGTTTCTTGAAGCAGTATCCTCAAACGTTGAGGCAGAGCTAAAAAAGATAGGACTTAAACTTATTAACGTAAACGTAACAGACCTTAATGATGAGTCTGGATATATTATCGCACTTGGTAAAGAGGCTGCTGCTAAGGCAATTAACGATGCAAAAAAATCGGTCGCCGAGAAAAATAGAGATGGAGAAATTGGACAAGCCGAGGCTGAAAAAGACCAGAGAGTAAAAGTCGCTGATGCTACTGCTTATGCAAAAATTGGGGAGGCAAATGCAAATAAAGATGAACGTGTAAAAACTTCGGAAGCCAACTCTAAAGCAGTTGAAGGTGAGAATATTGCTAAGGTTACAATTGCAAACTCTAATGCCACCAGACGTGAGCAAGAAGCTGAAGCCGAAAGACTTGCAATTACTGCCGAAAAAGTTAAACGAGCCAAAGCTCTCGAAGATGCGTATAAAGCTGAAAAAGTTGCTGAAGAAATTCGTGCTCTCAGAGATAAGGCTACTCAATATGCGAACGTTGTTGTACCTACTGAGATTGAAAAACAAAAAATTGAAATTGCCGCTGATGCAGTTGCTGAACAGACAAGACGTCTTGCAAAAGGTGATGCAGATGCAATATTTATGAAGATGCAAGCTGAAGGTAAAGGGATGTTTGAGATTCTTAGCAAACAAGCCGAAGGATTTGATAAAATTGTGAAAGCCGCAGGACATAATTCTCGTGACGCTGTATTATTAATGATTGCAGATAAATTACCCGAAATTGTTAAATCACAAGTCGAAGCAATTAAAAATCTTAAAATTGATAAAGTTACTGTTTGGGATAATATGGGCGGTGGAAAAGGAGACGGAACACCAACAACTGCTAAATTCCTTAGCGGAATGCTTGGAGCAGTACCTCCTTTTGACGAATTGTTTAAAATGGCCGGAATGGAAATTCCTGATTATTTGAAAGGAAAAAAACAAGACGAAATCCCAGATGGTAAACAAAATATAAAGGAAGAAGATATAAAGAATGAAGACCCTCCATTCTTTATTGTAGAAGATGAGAATCCAGAAGAATAAATGTAAACCGCCTTATGGCGGTTTTTTTGTTTAAGCAATTGTAAAATAATTAAAGTATGCAGAATAGACGAAGCTATTTTGTTGTTTTACAATACCTAAGTCAGTTTGTTTTGCAGGTTGACTTTTTTGTAATATTCAAACCAAGAATTAAAAACCAAATATACTGTCTTCTGTTCTGCTCAATCACTTGCATATTGGATAGGTGATTGAGCGAAGCCGAAATCACCGAGTACACTTATTTCATTAACTCTTTTAGATTCATTTTTTTTACATAATTATAACCAATTTCAAATATTTCGTCGCTGTGTTTTGTATCTAGCATATTATATTTAATTAAATCTTTGGGCTCAATATATAGGTAACATTTGCTTTTGTTATACCTTATATTATTGTTTAGGCTAATTTGAAAGGTTCTTGTAGCAACATGAAATAAATTGTCAATTTTTGTAATTGCTTCGTTGGGTGAAATATTAACGCCAATTATTTTTTCACACCTTCTAACTAATGGTTTTATAGGCAAATTGTCAGCAAGTCCACCATCTACATAATAGGTGTTGTTGATTTTAATTGGGGAAATCAGAACTGGAATGGAGCATGATCCTTGAATGATAACATGCAGGGGACCACAGTTTATATATTCTGCTTTCCCATTGTTAAAGTTTGTGATGCAAATAAAAAGTGGAGTTTTTAATTCTTCGAATGTTTTTTGAGGTATTATTTTCTCAAGTCTTTTTCTGAGATTATCAAATGTGAAAAGACCGTCTTTAGGTAGATGTATGCTTGTAAAATCTGTAAATTTTGTTTTTTTTAATTGTTTGTAAATATCAGTAGGTTTCATCCCCGAGGCGTAAAGTGCTCCGACAATTGAGCCAGCACTAGTACCAGAGATAACATCAGGGAATATCCCTTTTTCGTTTAAAGCCTCTAAAACTCCTAAATGAGCAAACCCTCTTGAGCCTCCACCACCTAGAGCAATTCCGATATTGTATTTTTTCATCTTTTTGATTCCTTATTTTTTCAAAAATACGAAATTATTAAATAACTTGATTTATATCACATGAATAAGTTTTATGAATTGCAAAAAAAAACACATCTTTGCATCACAAAAATTCAACTGATGGACTTGAAACAAATAATGAAAAGATTTTTAATCTGGCGTATGAAACACATAAAGGATAAAAACTTTATGTTAATACTTGCAGTAGTCGTTGGTATAGCAGTTGGATTGGCAGCAGTTCTGATGAAATATGCGGTCCATTGGGTTAGAGAAATTGCTGTTACTGTTGTTGATAGATATTCATTTAGTTATTTATATATAGTCTTTCCGGCTTTAGGGATATTGTTAACTGTGTTGTTTGTGAAGTTTGTTGTAAAAAAGAAATTAGGACATGGTATCCCAATGGTTTTATATAGTATTTCTCAAAAACAGGGTAAGATTGAAAAGCATAATATGTGGTCGCGCATTGTGGGAAGTTCGCTAACTGTGGGTTTTGGTGGATCTGTAGGTTTGGAAGGACCAATTGTTGCTACTGGTGCTGCAATTGGTAGCAATATTGGGAGTTTATTTAATTTGAGCTATCGACAAGTAACTCTACTTATCGGTTGTGCTTGCACGGGAGCAATAGCAGCAATTTTTAAAGCTCCAGTAGCTGCTATAATTTTTACTCTCGAAGTTATTATGCTAGACCTTACAATGTCGTCTTTGCTTACTCTTTTAATGGCTTCAATGTCTGCTGCATTAACCTCGTATTTGTTTATGGGACAAAACTGTTTGTATTTTGTTGAAAAAACAGACTTGTTTGTACTGTCAGATGTGCCATTTTATATTTTGTTTGGTGTATTATGTGGTCTGCTGTCGGTGTATTTCTCTAAATTGTATCTGTGGATAAATGAGTTTTTTAAAAATTGGAAATCTCAATGGGCTAAATTCGGAGTTAGCGTTGTTGTTTTAGGCGGTCTTGTGTTTTTATTTCCTAGCTTATATGGTGAGGGTTACGAATCTGTTAATATGGCTCTAAAGGGGGACATATCTTACCTTTTTGAAAATACAATTTATGCTGGTTGGAACTCCTGGCTTGGGATTATTGTAATACTTAGTTTAGTTATATTATTGAAAATTTTTGCTACTGGAGCAACATTTAATGCTGGAGGAGTGGGAGGAATATTTGCCCCTGCTTTGTTTCTTGGAGCAAATGTAGGTCTGTTTTTCTCAAAAATATTTAATTCTTTTGGATTTAAAATATCTGAAGAGAATTTTGCTCTCGTTGGTATGGCTGGTCTTCTTGCTGGAATTATTCACGCTCCGCTTACTGCTATTTTCCTTATTGCCGAAATTACCGAAGGATATAGTCTATTTGTACCTTTAATGATTGTTTCTGCGATAGCCTATTTTACCGTAAAGATTTTTATGCCAAATTCTGTTTATACTATTATGCTTGCTAAAAGAGGCAAGTTGTTAACTCATAACGCTGATAGTAATATGCTGTCTATGTTACGTATGGAAAATCTTATAGAGAAAAACTTTCATACGCTTAATGAAGATTCTAGTCTTAGAACACTTGTTGAGGTTATTAAACACTCAAATCGTAATGTATATGTTGTGGTAGATGAGCAAAATAACCTTAAAGGTCTTGTCTTCCTTGATCATGTGCGGCACATGATATTTAATACAGAATTTTATGATACTGTATTTGTTCGTGATTTGATGTATATGCCACGAAGTATTGTTGAGTTAGATATGAGCGTGAAAGAAGTGGCAGAGATGTTTGAGAAATCTGACGATTATAACTTGCCTGTTGTTGAAAATGGGAAGTATGTCGGATTTGTTAGTCGGGCAAAAATATTCTCAAAATATAGACAAATGCTAAAGCAGTTCTCCAGTGATTAAACTATCCCTTCGCGCATTAAATCATGAAGATGAACTATTCCTGCATATTTGTTTTTTTTAGTAACAATTACTTGTGTAATATTGTTTTGGCGTATTATTCTTAAAGCATTTACTGCAAGTTCTCCAGTCTGTATAGTTTTAGGATTTACTGACATAATTTTGCAGGCAGTGAGATTGGTTATATCATTTCCAAATTTAGCAAGCATACGTCTTAAATCTCCATCGGTAATAATACCAATGACTTCGTCGTTGTTGTTTACAACTGCTGTAGCACCAAGCCTTTTGCTTGTTATTTCAGTTATAATATTTGTTAAATCATCGTTTTCATAAACTTTAGGAGTCTCGTTAAGTTTGATAATATCATCAACTTTTAGATAAAGTTTTTTTCCAAGTGAACCTCCAGGATGGAATTTGGCAAAATCGTTAGATGTAAAACCCCGGTTTTCTAAAAGTGCAATTGTTAAGGCATCGCCAATTACTAATTGTGCGGTAGTACTCGAAGTTGGTGCGAGATTGTTGGGGCACGCTTCGGCATCTACACTGGCACGTAAAATATAGTCTGCCGATTTAGCTAAAAAAGAATTAATGTCCGAAACCAAGGCAATAACTATATTGCCATTGTGTTTAATTAATGGTATTAAAACTTTAATTTCGGGGGTGCTGCCACTTTTTGATATGCACATAACAATATCATCGGTTTGCACAATGCCAAGATCTCCATGTATAGCATCAGCAGCGTGCATAAATATGGAAGGTGTACCTGTCGAATTTAAGCTAGCAACAATTTTCATTGCAATGTTTGCACTTTTTCCTATTCCAGTTACAATTAATCGACCTTTTGAATTGGATATGACCTTAACGATATTGGCAAAACTTTCATCAATATAATCTACCAGTTTAGATACTGCTTTTGCTTCTGCTGATATCGTCTTTTTCCCTGTTTCGATAATTTTTTGTGTTTTTAAATCCAACATGTTGATTTTTTTTTGCTAATTTAGTATTAATTTACATTTTAACGTTTCTTTTAGAGTTTTATTCGTATTTTTATACATGCTAACATTAAAATCATTTTAATAATTAAAAAAAAATCTTACTTTTGAAATAATAAGGAATTACAATAAAAAAATGGACAATAAAGAACAACAAATATCGGACTTGCTAAAAAAGTATTTTGGATTTGATACTTTTAAAGGTCTTCAAAAGGAGGTTATCCTGAGTTTATTAGATAATAAGGACAGTTTTGTTCTTATGCCTACAGGTGGTGGCAAGTCGCTCTGTTATCAATTACCAGCTTTAATGTTGGAGGGAACAGCAATAATTATTTCTCCACTTATTGCTTTAATGAAGAACCAAGTCGATTCAATGCGAGGATTTTCAACTGATAGTGGAGTTGCACATTTCTTAAACTCATCTTTAAATAAAACTGAGATAAGCCAAGTTAAGGACGATGTTTTAACTGGTAAAACAAAACTATTGTACGTTGCACCAGAATCTCTAACTAAAGAAGACAATGTCGAATTTTTAAAAAAGTTTAAAATCTCGTTTTTTGCAGTAGATGAGGCTCATTGTATTTCAGAATGGGGGCATGATTTTAGACCTGAGTATAGACGAATTCGTCCGATAGTAAATGAAATTGGCAGAGCTCCACTAATGGCACTTACTGCAACTGCTACGCCAAAAGTACAGCACGACATCCAGAAAAATCTCGATATGCTTGATGCTGAGGTGTTTAAAGCATCGTTTAGAAGGCATAACCTGTATTACGAAGTAAGACCAAAAATCAAAGCCGCTAAAGAAATTATTAAATATGTTAAAAATAATACAGGTAAATCTGGCATAATTTATTGCTTGAGCAGAAAGAAAGTTGAAGAACTTGCCGAAATGTTAGTAGTTAACGATATTAAAGCTCTTCCTTATCATGCTGGTATGGATACTGCAACGCGATCACGTAACCAAGATATGTTCCTCCACGAAGAAGTGGATGTTATTGTGGCTACAATTGCTTTTGGTATGGGGATAGATAAACCTGATGTGAGGTTTGTAATACACTATAATATCCCTAAAAGCCTCGAAGGATATTACCAAGAAACTGGCCGTGCTGGACGCGATGGAGGAGAAGGTAAATGTATTACTTTTTATAGTTATGACGATATCCAAAAACTTGAAAAGTTTATGCAAAATAAACCTGTAAACGAACAAGAAATTGGAAAACAATTACTTTTTGAAACAGTCTCCTATGCCGAATCTAGCGTTTGTCGTGTAAAACAACTTCTAAATTATTTTGGTGAAGAAATGCTCGAAGACTGTGGAAATTGTGATAATTGCCTTAATCCTAAACCAAAATTTGAAGGTCAAGGGGATGTCGAAACAATACTTAGCACAATTACACGTGTTAAAGAAAGATTTAAAGCCGACCACATTGTAAATATATTAACTGGTACAAAAACCGCTGAAGTTATTACCTACAAACATCAGGAACTTGAGGAGTTTGGTTCGGGAAATGAAAAAAATGCACGACATTGGAAAGCTGTCATTCGTCAAATGCTGATACGACAATTTATTGAAAAAGAAATTGTGAATTATGGTTTGCTTAAAATCACTGATAAGGGGAGAGAATATATAGAAAAGCCATATAGTTTAATGCTAACGAAAGATCATAATTACGAAGATGGCGATTCGGAAGGTGATGTCGGATTTGGTAGTGGTTCTGCAACTGATACAGTCTTATTTGCAATGCTTAAGGATTTGAGAAAGTCAACTGCCAAAAAATTAAATTTGCCTCCATTTGTTATTTTTAGTGATCCCTCTTTGCAGGATATGGCAATCCAGTATCCAATTACAATGGAAGAGCTTACTACCGTTTCTGGAGTTGGACAAGGAAAAGCACAAAAATATGGAAAAGCATTTGTCGAATTAATCAGTAAGCATGTTGAGGAAAACGAAATTGAAAGACCGCAAGATTTTATTGTAAAATCTGTTGTAAATAAATCCACAAATAAAGTTTTTATTATCAAGAATATTGATAGAAAAATGCCGCTAGACGAAATATGCAACGCAACAGGACTAGAAATGTCAGAGCTGCTTGACGAAATTGATGCAATTATTAATTCAGGAACAAAATTAAATATCAATTACTATTTGAATTCAATACTTGACGATGATGTTGTTGAAGATATTTATCTGTACTTTAAAGAAGATGCTGAAACCGACTCTATTGATGAGGCGATGGAAGAACTGTCAGACACTGGTTATAATGAAGAGGAAATTCGATTGGTAAGAATTAAGTTCATTTCCGAATTGGGAAATTAAGCTGTAGTGTAATTGCTCAGTATTTTAAATCGAAAATATCGCTAAGGGTTTGTCAAATAATCAGTTGTGTTTCATGATAGGAGAGATTGATGAACATGATTCGAAATAAAAATCATGATAATGAATGAATGAGAAAAAGCACGAAGGCACAACACATACAGAATTTAGCAAGCCTAAATGCGAGTTGCTACGATGTCCAGTCTAAGTGAAGTTTATTGTTTTATAATCCCTAAAAGTTTAACTGATTTTCCTCCCTTTCCAGTAAGGCTTGTAAAAAACAGACAAAATAGCCGTTGTTACAACATAAATGGGGTAGAAAATTTGTAAAACTGGTGTTAAAACTGCTAAATATGTTTGCCCGTAAAATTTGCATATAGGTATCATAAATATAGTGTCAATAAAAGATTTAGCTATGAATGTGAATAGTAATATTTGCCAAATATTAGGTAAAAAGAGGCTTAGAATCACCAATAAAACTAAGGTTATCGACATTGATACCAATAGAATTGTAGTATATATTGCGAAAGGGTTTTTATAGCCCGTGGTTTTAGATGCCCATCTTATGCGCTGAGAGAAAAACGATTGCAAGTTTTTTGGTGCTTGTGTTATTACTATTGTGGCTTTATTTTTTATAAACTTTACTTTCCCATTTTTTGCAGTATGATGCAAAAGAAAAACATCATCGCCAGAGGTATGTTTTTCGTTTAGATTATTTATGTTATTTGTAAAAATGCTTTTCTTTACAGCATAGTTAGCACCATTACACATAAATGGCTGTTTAATAAAAAATCCCGATGCCCCACTGCCTGTCATACTCATAAATTCGAGTTTAAAAAATGGCGAAAAAAATGATTTTGAATTTTGAAAAACAACTGGTCCGCAAAGCATATCAACATTGTATGATAATAATCCGTTTGTCATTATTTGTATCCATTGAGACGGTACTAAACAATCAGCATCTGTGAATAAAAGGACTTCGCCTTTCGCATGATTAATTCCGAACCTCAAAGCTGTTTTCTTTCCATATTTTTTATTTGGGAGGTTTAAAATGTTGATTCGCTTATCTTTATAGTTAGCTGCAAAATCAGTTGTCTTATCTTCGCTGTGATCATTGATTAGCAATATTTCGTAGTCTCCTTTATAAGTTTGTTGCAGAAGACTTTCTATTGTTTTGTTTATGTTGTTTTCCTCGTTTCTGCATGCGATTATAATGCTGACAAATGGTGGTTTTGTTATTGGCAGAGGATTGTCTGTTTTTTTTGAGGCAAAAGCAATCACAAATAATATAATTGTAAAGCAATATGTTGCCAAAACTATTATTGATATTATAGCAATTGTAATACTCATATTTAATTTTATTGCAAAAATAAAAAGCCTGATTAGCATTTTACTATTCAGGCTTTATTATTTATAAAATATTTGTTAATCTAGTTTATGAATAGCTAAGCCTGAGCGTAGTTTAGGTTCAAACCATGTTGTTTTTGGAGGCATAATATTTCCTGAGTCAGCGATATTGATTAACTGATCCATTGAAACTGGGTACATTGCAAATGCAACTGCCATTTCTCCAGAGTCAACTCGTTTTTTTAATTCCCCAAGTCCGCGTATCCCACCTACAAAGTCAATTCTTTGGCTGGTTCTTAAATCTTCGATACCCAAAATATTGTCTAAAATATATTTTGATAAAACATTAACATCTAGAATGTCAATTGGATCATCGTCATTATATGTATTTGGTTTTGCATTTAGTTTATACCAGTGCTTGTCGATATACATTGAGAACTCATGTAACGAAGCAGGTTTGTAAATCTCTGTCCCCATATCCTGAACGACAAAGTCTTTAACAAGCATATTCATAAATTCTTCCTTGCTGTGTCCGTTTAGATCTTTTACAACGCGATTGTAATCAATAATTTTTAATTGATTATCTGGAAAAATTACTGTCATAAAGTAGCAGCATTCTTCTTTTCCTGTTGCATTAGGATTATTTTCCGTCCTTTCTTTGCCAATCCGGCTTGCAGCAGCTGTCCTATGGTGTCCATCAGCAACGTACATAAAAGGTACTTTGGTGTCGAAAAGCTCTTCGATTTTTTTATTTATAGCTGCATCGTTTATTGCCCAAAAATGGTGGCCAAAACCATCGTCGGCAACAAAATCGTATTCAGGGGCTTGGTTTTTAGCGATTGTCTCAACGATTTTATCAATTTCTGGAACAGCTTTATATGAGAAGAATACGGGTTCGATATTAGCGTTTGTATAATTAGTTAATATCATTCGGTCTTCTTCTTTGTCTGGTCGTGTTAGTTCATGCTTTTTAATGATTTCATTAAAATAATCTTGATACCATGCACAACCAACTATCCCGTATTGCGTCCTTCCGTCCATTGTTTGGGCATAAATGTAAAATTTTGCCTCTTCATCTTGGACTAACCAACCCTCGGATTGCATTTTTTTGAAATTACTTACTGCTTTTTCGTAAACAACATCGCTGTGAATATCAGTGCCTTTTGGCAAATCAATCTCAGCACGTGTTACATGTAATAGTGATTCTTTTTTTCCACTAGCCATCTCAGCAGCCTCTTTGCTATTCATTACATCATAAGGAAGACAAGAGACGTTCTCTACTAATTCCTGTGGTGGACGAAGTCCTTTAAATGGTTTTACTACAGCCATCGTATTTTATAATTTTAGTTAAACATTCTTTTTCGCAAATATATGTTTTTCTTCAGAATAAAAAAATGGGTTTAATAACAGATTTTTTTATCATATAGCCGAGTGTTAAATCATTCCTAACTCCCCACTCTAGTTCACTCCCCACTCCCAAAATTATTGTTGTTGCTTTAGCATCCACTCGGCTTCATTTCTAATTTGAATTTCAAGTGGGACATTTAAGTCTAGTGCCTTTTTTTCAACAGCTTGTAGCCATTGGGGATTATTTTTTATAGAATTTATCCAGAATTGAAGTTCTGTATCTTTTTTTAACATTGAATAATTGCCATTAAAATAGTTTAACATTTGACCAATGAACCCAGTATAGTCATAATTGTGTAATAGTGTGGAGGAAGTATAAATAACTATAAAATCAAGCTTGTTAAATAGAGAATCTAAATCAACCTCACTTGGATGTTTTTCATTAGTGAAACTTTCGGGAAAAACTTTTATATTGTAAAACCAATATTCGACATTGCTAAAACAATTAAGAGGTATTAATTGATTTAGTATTGGCCAATAAAAGCTATCACCTACTGTTAAAACTTTTGGTTTGTCTTTTCCTGCGGTTTCAAATTTTAAATTATAATATATCATCTTCTCATTGTCTAGTGGTGATGATAGATTTAAAATATTTTCTAAATCATGCTCATTTGGTCTCATTGAATCAATTACATAGTCATCAGTGATAATATCTGGAATGTCAATATCTTTTAAGCTTTCCATATATTTTAATAGCGAGTCGGCTACCCAAACTGCTGAAAAGTATGAGTAATGTGTTCCATTTTTAGGAAATAATTCTATGCTTACAGTGTCTTTGATGTCTAAAAACCAGTTGTTAAAATCGATATAATTGATATTATGTTCTTTGAGTTTTTTTAAATAATATTCATAATCGTTTGGTTTTTTCTTATAAGCATCGTATTGCCTTGGAAACTTATCATTATAATAAAAAGCATTAGATGGTGTAATTACAAAAATAAATTCTACCCCGTGTTCGTTTAAATTTGCAATAAGGCTGTCAGTAATTACAAAAAGGCTATCAATTTCTGTTTCACTTTGTTTAATTATACCTAAGTAACTTTCGATATTATAATCAAAAAATAGATGTCTATCTTTACCTATTAAAACTTTGTCAGTATTTGTTGTTTTAAAAAACCAATAGTCAATGGTATTTAATGATCTGACTAAAGTATTTCTAAAACCAAAATTACCTGCTATGAAATTCTCAGCCAATTGTTGATAGGACCCTTCTTTCCAATCTTTGTAATGAAATGTAGGAAAGTGTACTGGGGCATTTAGTCCCTCTAATGGTTCGGATTTATGAAATTTTGCAAACCTTTGTATTATTGGTACAAATAGCACCAAAATTAGAAATATGAAACAATATTTTTTTATTTTATCCATCAAAATCTAAAATAAATAAAAGGATTAAAGCCTCCTAATGAAATATGAGAAGCACTAATAAAAAGTAAAGCGAGAACTATAAGTGTCATTGGAATAATTTCATAACGATTATGGTTTTTATAGAAAAACCAATTCTCAAGTTTTACACCAAATTTGAATATAGTAATGAAAGCAAAAACGCTTCCTATTATGAGGTAGAACCAGAATTTATTAGATAAATAAATAAATGTGTTGGTATTTACAAACTCGAACATTCGTTTTATATAATCTACTCCATACTCCAAACTTTCGGCTCTAAAGATTGCCCATCCAATTAAGGTAATTACATAGGTAATTATTATCGATGGATACTTACCTATTTTTTTTGTGAATTTTATTAAAAACAACCGGTCTAGTATCAGAAATACTCCATGGAATATGCCCCAAACAACAAAATTCCAAGCAGCTCCATGCCATAATCCAGATAAAAAGAAAACAATCCAAAGATTAAAAAACAATCTAGCTTTGGAGTTGACTCTGCTTCCTCCTAATGGGATGTATAAATAATCTTTCATCCATCTACTTAAAGTCATGTGCCAACGTCTCCAGAACTCTGTTATGTTACGCGACACATACGGATTGTTAAAGTTTTCAGGAAAATCGAAACCTATCATTTTGCCGATTCCAATGGCCATATCCGAATATCCAGAGAAATCATAATATATTTGAAATGAGTATGCCACAATTCCAATCCAAGTAATTTCGGTACTAAGAAGGAATGGGTCTATTGCAAAAATCTCATCTACAACGATACCTAGAGAATTTGCTATCAGTACTTTTTTTGCTAACCCAATTATAAATCTATAAAATCCCGCTAATCGTTTTTCGTTAGTTTCGGTTTTAGACCTGTCTATAATTTGATGTGCAATTTCGTTATATCTTACAATAGGACCCGCAATCAGTTGAGGAAAAAGCATAATATACATTGCATAATCGACAAATTTTTGCAAAGGTTTGCTTGTACCACGGTAAATGTCGATTGAATAACTTAGTTTTTGGAAAGTAAAAAAAGAAATCCCAATAGGTAAAATAACTTCTGTCCACTTTAACGAATTACCACCAAGTGACTCAGTGATAATGTTAAAGTTTTCTACCATAAAGTTTGCATACTTAAAATATGCTAACATCCCAATGTTTAAAATAACAGATAAAATTAGTAGTAGTTTCTTTTTATCGGGGAGTTTAAAAAGTAGTTTAACTATGTAGAAATCGATAATAAGGGAAACGAAAACTAAAACTATAAACGTAGGAGCTCCCCAGGCATAAAAAAGTGTACTGAAAATTAATGCTACACTATTTTTGTAGTTTTTACTAACAGCAAAGTAAGTAACCAAAAATATTGGTAAAAAGTAAAATAAAAATAGTGAACTGCTAAAAACCATTTATCTACTTATTATTTAATCAAAAACTATAACAAGGTTGCGAAGATACAATAAAAATTTTGTACGCAAAATTTTTTTATATTGTTTATGAAATGTTTTATGCATAGATAAAAAAGTTGTTAATACAGTAGGCATGTTCAGGATAAACCTGTTTGTAATTGCATTTCTGTACTCGAAATATTTGTCGTATGTTGTGAGTTGTATTTTACTGGCTTTGTAATTCTTGTTTCCACGTCAAATAATCACGACATTGCTTGTTATTTATACTTAAATATTACTGTTTTTAAGCGTTCGCAACTTAGCAATTATATCTATTTGCACTCAGTTTTTTGAAGGTTATGTTTTTTATTTCCCTCACAACTTTTATATGCTCTCATTGATTTAGATTGTTTTTTGTTCTTTAAAGTTCAAAAAAAGTTAAATATTGTGTTTGTGAAATCATGTAAAAGATTAACTTTGTATCTGATGTATGATAAATAACAAAGAATGAGATGTGTAACTTTAATAGGTCTAGTTTGTAGTTTAAGTTTTACCAATATTGTAAATGCACAGTATGAGTATGTTAGTAAGGCTGCATATAAAGCTGATATTTCATATCTGGAAAAACTTGAACCTACCGAAGATATAAATGCTTTGATATTACGTTTACGAAATGTTTATGCTAAAAGCACTATTGAGTTAGAGCTTGTTGAGAAAGAAGGTGATGAACTCCAGAAATTGCAGACTGATGTTAGAGATTTTATTGCCCCGAGACCTGCTTCTTACCATAATGTGGAAATTGAAAAAAAAGTTGCCGAATATTTGCTGAAAATAGCAGATGTAGTATTTGTCGAAAATGTCTATTTGCAAAATGATGAGTGGAAACTAAGTAAGGGTGGTACATATAAATATTATGAGTTCGATGCAGTTGGGAAAAGCTTGTTGAATAACTACTTTCTTTTAAATGGATATTACAAAATTGAGTTGACCCGAAAGACAAGTAGTTTGCATAATAGAGCAAGAAACGAAGCGTACGTTTATGTAGAATATAAACGCTCAATGACATATAATAATTATTTTCACCGTTTAATAAGAAAATGATATGGAATTAGGAATTGGAACAAGACTTAATCACAAAGATTATGGTTTTGGAGTAGTAATTCAGATTAAAGCAAATACTTATCTGATTACTTTTCAAGAACACGGGACTCGTGAAATAACCAAAAATTATGATGGGTTAGAAATTATTGACCTTATGGAGCAGCCCGATGATCTTATGAGCTATGAAATGATGGAGCTTAGCTTAATTAAAATATTACGTGAGTTCTCAGACCTTCAGGAACTGGTTCCTATTGCCGATAAGTGGAGAGGAGGAAAGTTGGTCATGCATCCTGGTAATGTGGAGCTAAAAACCTACGAAATGCCAATAACAACATTTTTTAAGAAAATTGTTATGGTACGCGACAGAATTCGTGTGCTTGAGCAAAAAGTAAACTCCAGCAATATCGAAGACGATGAAAAAATTGCTATCCAACAATATATCACTCGCACTTATGGAAGCCTTACTTCATTTAATATTCTTTTTAAAAATAAATCTGACCAGTTTGTGGGAGAATCTGGAAAATCATAAACTTTTGCTTAATTGTTTTGAGTATAAAATTTAAGTAAGAATAATCACTATAAAACGGTTCGATTACTATTAGAGATAATCAAAATCATAGGAACAGTTTTTGTAGCTGGGATATAAAAAATAAGTGTTAATCAATGAAAAATATTTGTCTTTTTGGGGTCTGTTTTCTTTGTGCAGGTTTTTTGCTTTCTCAAACCAATGGCGTAAAGCAACTTGAATATTGGCAAACCAATTTTAACAGAACCCAACAATTATACACTGAGATACTTGAACTTACAGAAATTGAAGCAAACGATAGCGTAGTTTACGTAAAATCCTTAGACGCTCTCAATTGTATAAAACTTGGGATAGCCCAGTGTGAAGCTGCAAAAATTGGTAATTCCAATTTAACGGATGATGCAAATTATATGATATTGCGTTCATGTCTGCAGGGAGCATGGTTTAATCAAATAGAGCAAACAAAACAAATATTTACTGATAGTTTAGCCCGCTCTTTAATTGATAAGTGCTTTATGTTACGCCCTACTGTTACCTCAATTCCTTATTATGATCTGAATTATAAACTCGAAAATATAGATGCTTTTGAACAAACATTTTTTGATCAGGTGTTTTTGAGTTTTCTCCACGCTGTTGAGGATAACGACAAAAAAACTGCTATCGAAATGGGAAACCTATATATTGATGATATGTATTTTGTTTATGCTGATAAGTTCCCTGCAAATATTTTTACAGATTCTGAATTGTTTTATGAGCAAAATCGTGTTTTTCGGATTGTTAACGTGTTAATTCCATTAACTGATGATGTCGAGCAAAAGCTTAATTTACAGATGCTAATGCTTGAGTATATAGCTAATTTTTATTTTGAAGAAAAACTTGTTGATAATTCGTTTAGCCTCAATATTAACGAACTTAATACAATTAGCGAAGGCGAAGATTTCGTTATCAAGAATATAAGACATGCCGATGATACTAAATCTTATTATTTGCGTCTCGCAGATGCTTTTTTTCTACTTAATCAGTATCAAAAATGCGTTGATTATTTTTCAAGAGCAATTGTAAATGTTGCGGCAAGTAAAGAAGAGTTAAAGCACTTTATTGAATTTACAAAACAAATAGCAGATACCGATGAAGACTCTGCCTGTGTTAAATATTGTAAGCAACAGATTAATAGTGCATGTTTACTTTATAGGGACAAGCGTAATGTTTTAGATGATGAAGATGAACTGAATTTTTTGAAAGAAAACTTCTTGTTTGCTGGGAATGTTGATATGGCACGAAAAATTCAAGAAAGAATTCAAAATAAACAGTTACAACTGCTTGAGCAAGAAAAACGGCAACAAAAAATGGAGAGATTTAGTTTTCGCTTGGGGTTTGCACCTTTAAAATTAGTTTTTATAAATAAGTTTCATCAGTTTTCTCTTATGGGTGATATTAAAATTAAAGGGTTTGAGCAAGGTTTTAGATATTGTCGTTATAATGGATTTGAAGATAAATACAGGTTTGGAGCATGGATGTATGTTCCTAATGATCGAAAATCATCAAATACCTATACTGGAAACGAAATTTCATATTGGGTAACTCTTTTAAATTCTTATGACGAAAATTTAGAACATAAATTATGTCTTGAAGCCAGATTAGCAAATTATAAATTTGATACTATAAATGTGAATATTATTAATCGTGAATTTGACTACGTGCAGTTTTATGATTGGGCTGTAAATCCTGTAGGACATCGTTATGATATTAGTTTTGTTTATAGAGCTACTGTTTTTGCTGCAGATATTTTCTTTTTTGAGGTAAACTTTGCAATGGGTTTAGGTTATCGTTATTTAAACACTAATTTTAATAATAAGGTATTTATTGTTGATGATGTGAGATATTCTGATGATCGCTGGCCAAAGATGACTGCACCAATTAGATTTGGCTTTAGAACTGGAATAAGATTTTTTTGATATCCGAAAATAAATACTTATTTTCACATTTCTAAAATCATTGTTTATAGTTCTTAATTTGTTGCTGAAAATGAATTTAAAGAAATACTCTCCTCATATCATTATTGCAATTTTTGCATTTGTAATTTATGCGAATACGCTTGGACATCAATATGCTCTTGATGATAAAATGACTTATTGGAAAAACGAGTTTGTGCAGCAGGGTGCCAGTGGAATAAAAGATATTTTATCTTATGATACAATGGCTGGGATGTTTGGTAAAGATAGCAAAGAGCTCGAAGGTGGCAGATATCGTCCATTATCACTTATTACTTTTGCATTAGAAGTAGAACTTTTTGGAAAACCAACAAGCGATATTTCTGCAAAGCAAGAGTTCATCGGCAATCCAGGATTAAGCCATTTTATAAATATAATACTTTATTGTATTTCTTTATTGATATTATTTCAAGTTCTTACAAAATTATTTAGAGACTATAAGCCGAAATTTTGGTACCTCGGAATTCCATTTATAGCCACAATGCTTTTTGCCGCTCATCCTCTACACACCGAGATTGTTGCAAATATAAAAGGACGTGATGAGATTTTGGCTTTTCTTTTCTCAATTGCCGCATTAAATTCCATAATAAATTATATCGATCACAATAAAAAAACAGAGCTTATAAATGCTTTTGTATTTATTTTTCTTGGCTCCATGTCAAAAGAAATAAGTATTACTTTTCTTGCGGTTATCCCTTTTAGTATTTATTTCTTTCGTAAAGAAAAACTCCCAAAATATATTGTCAGTTTTTTGCCAATTTTAGCAGGGGCATTGTGGTATATGATTATTAGACAAATTGTGATTGGCGATCAAGCAGATATTGCAGCTACACAACTTATGAATGACCCATTTTTGGAAGCAACAACAGGTCAAAGATATGCAACTATCTTTTACACACTGTTAATTTATCTTAAACTACTGATTTTTCCACATCCATTAACTTGGGATTATTATCCTTATCATATCGAGATTATGCAATGGACAGATTGGACAGTATTACTAAGTTTAATATTACATCTGGCATTAGGAATTATTGCAATTTTAGGGTTGAAAAAGAAAAGTATTTACTCGTATGCGATAATTATTTATTTGGTAACATTGTCAATCACTTCAAATCTGTTTTTTAGTATTGGTGCATTTATGAGCGAAAGATTTATTTATGTATCATTACTTGGATTTTGTATTGTTGTTGCGTTTCTTATTTCCGAAAAATTGTCTCAAAAGATTGGACATTTACAAAAATACCGTAAAACAGGATTAACAATTACAATTTTGATTTTATTGACCTTTTCAGTTAAAACTATTAGTCGCAATAATGTTTGGGAAAATAACCTTACTCTTTTTGAGCATGATGTAAAAATTTCATCAAATTCTGCTAAAGGCAACAGCTCTTATGCAAGTGAGTTGTATAAACTTTCTGAAGATGCCGAAGCTATTGGCGATACTGTGTTAAGAAACGAATATCTCAAGAAAGCAATGCCTTATTTCGACAAAGCAATAGAAATCTATCCTCAATATTCTGAAGCTCTGGTGCGAGTAGGAAACATTTATTACAAACTATATGGCGATTATAAAACTATGTTTGATTACTATACTCGTACCTTGGAAGCAAATCCCTTAAACGCAGATGTTTGGAATAATACTCTTGGCGTTCTTATGTATAATATAGATGAGCCAGTTTATGAAAAAAAAATATGGCTTAAGTATATGAGTCTTGCTCCAGAGCGTGTCGAACCTTATTTCCAAATTGGTGATCTACATTATTTTACTGAACTGGCAAATCCCGATTCGGTAGTTTTTTATTACGAAAAAGCTGCTAAGATTACAGCTTTAGATTTTGAACGTTTATTCCGATTAGGTGTGTCTTATGGTAATATTGGCGAATTTATAAAAGCCCGAGAATATTTGCAAAGAGCAGCCTCAATAAAAGACGATGCAGAAGTTTTGAGATATATCGGAATTACTTATGGCATGGAAGAAAATGATATAAAAGCACTGGAGTATTTTGAGAAAGCTCTAATATTAGCCCCCGAAAATGAAATGCTAAAGCAAAATGTTAAAATTGCTCGTGAGCGATTAGCAGTAAAGTAGATTGAGTTATGAAGGCGTTTTTATCAATTCATATTAACCTGAGTCAATATAATTCTTAAAGTTCAGATTTGTAAAGTTATTTTGTCCGTAGAAATTATTAAAACTCGACATTATATTCGTAGTGAAAAGTTGAAATTGTTTATGTCCTAACGGACAAAATAGAAAATACATTGTTGGTTTTTACTGACATCGAAGCCCTACGGACTATAAGACTGATTTTGTCAGCAAATAGTTTTATTATCGTTTTTTAGTCTGTAAGTTTTTAATTGAAAGTTTTGTTTACGGATTACGAGTTAGAGCAATATTGCAAAC